>JBGPQQ010000206.1:0-6309 GCA_041489115.1 Vicinamibacteria bacterium
GACTTCGGCTGGCCCCACAGCATCCTGCGCGTCCATGGCAAGGACGGAAAACTCATGTGCATGCTCGAATGGTTCTACGAGTACCCTTTGGAGCGTAAGAGCAGCTCCCCCTTCGCCCTCCCCGGCTTCGGCCTCATGCGCTACCCGCAGAAGTTCCTGTGGCCGGCGGCGCTGTGCGTGGCGCTCCTGGCGGCGGTCGGGGCGCAAGCCTGGGGGAGCGCCTGGTCGGTGGTCGAGCGGCGCCGGGCCCGCCTCGTGGCCGTGCTCCTCCTCACGGCTGCCGGGGTGGCGCTCGTCGCCGCGTGGTGGGTCGCCGGGCCCCCGGACGGCCTCGCCCCGTATCTGGGACCGGAAAGCGGGGTCGATGCGGCGCTCGCGCCGCGCGCGGCGGCGCTGAAGCTGGCCCGTGGCGCGATCCTCGCCCTGCTCCTGGCGCTCATCGCGTGGCAGCGCGTCGCGCGGGAGCGGGCCGGGCGCGTGACGACCGTGGCCCTCCTGCTGGTCGGCGCGCTGGACCTCGTGGCGGTGGGCCGCGGCGTGAACCCGCTCGCGCCCCGCGAGCTCCTCGACCACCGCCCGCCGGTGGTCGATCGGCTGCAGGGCGAGGCGGTGCGGCTGCACGCCGCCATCGAGGGGCGCCGCTGCCTCACCGCGGGGGCGAGCCCGGAGGGCTGGGAGCCGCGGTGGATCGGCGCGCTCGGTTTCCTGGACACGCTGCGGCCGCCGTCCGCCGCGCGCTGGGGCCTTCGGGGCAGCTACGACGGCGAGTTCACCGGCCTCGGCTCGCGCTGGAGCGCGCCCTTCGCGGCCGCCGCGTGGGACCGCCTGGGTACGCCCGAGGGGTTGCGCCTCCTGCAGGCCGGTGGCGTCAGCTACGTCCTGCGCGTCGGCGAAGCGGAGGTCGGCGGCCTGGAACGGATCGACACCCTCCCTTCGCCCTACGTGTGCCCGCTCCAGGTGTGGCGCGTGCCGGAGGCGCTCCCCGGGGCCTACGCGGTGCACCGTGAGCGAAGCGGCGCCGATCCGCAGGCCACGCTCGACCTGTTGCTTGACCCCGCCTTCGATCCGCGGCGCGAGGTCGTGCTGGTCGACGCCCGCCCGGACGGCGCGATCCCCGCCCCCGTCGCGGACGAGGTGCGCGTGGCGTCCCGCCGCCTCGACGCGCTGGAGGTGGACGCGCGGCTCGGCGCGCCGGGCGTCCTCGTCGTGCTCGAGGCGTTCGAGGCGGGCTGGACCGCCGCGGTCGACGGCGCGCCGGCGCCGGTCCTGCGCGCGAACGGGCTGTTCCGGGCCGTGCGTCTGGGGGCGGGACGGCATCTCGTCCGTTTCGCCTACCGCCCGCGGTCCGCGGCGCTCGGCGCGGCCCTCGGTGTCCTGGGGCTCGTGGCCGCGGCCGGGCTGGCCCTGGCCCTCCAGGTGCGGCGGGCTCGGCAAGCGCGATTGCCGGGTGGCGGGCCGGGGGGTAGCATCGGCGCCGGGAGCGCTTCGTGACCGAGGCCAAACGCATCCTCATCGTGGACGACGAGCAGTCGATGTGCGAGATGCTCGCCATCATGCTCAAGAAGGAGGGGCTCGACGTCCGCACGGCGGGCAGCCGGGCGGGGGCGGCGGACGTGCTCCGCAAGGGGCCCGTCGACCTCGTGCTCACCGACGTCCAGCTCCCGGACGGGGACGGCCTCGAGATCCTGAGGCACGTCAAGGCAGCCTCGCCGGAGACGGCGGTGGTCGTGATGACCGCCTACGGCACCACCGAGATGGCCGTCGCCGCGCGCAAGCTCGGGGCCGAGGCGTACATCCTCAAGCCCTTCGACGTGGACGAGCTGCGGATCGTCGTCCGCGACGCCCTCGCCAACCGGAGCCTGCGCGAGGAGGTCGTCCGCCTCAAGCGCGAGGTGGGCCAGGTCTACGGCCTCGACCGCGTGATCGGCGTCTCGCAGGTCATGGCCTCGCTCTTCGAGATGGTGCGCGCGATCGCGCCGACCAGCTCCACGGTGCTCGTCACCGGCGAAAGCGGCACCGGCAAGGAGCTCGTCGCGCGGGCCATCCACGGGCTCTCCGGCCGCGCCGAGGGGCCCTTCGTCAGCATCAACTGCGGGGCGCTGCCCGACACGCTGCTCGAGAGCGAGCTCTTCGGCCACGTGAAGGGCGCCTTTACCGACGCGCGGCAGGGCAAGAAGGGTCTCTTCGAGGCGGCGCACCGAGGCACGCTCTTCCTCGACGAGGTGGGGGAGACCTCTCCCCCGATGCAGGTCAAGCTGCTGCGGGCGCTGCAGGAGCGGCGCATCCGGCCCGTGGGGGGCACCGAGGAGTTCGACGTGGACGTGAGGGTGATCGCGGCCACGAACGCCCCCCTCGAAAGCCTCGTCGAGCAGAAACGCTTCCGCGAGGACCTCTTCTACCGCCTCCAGGTCATTCCCATCCGGACGCCGCCCCTGCGCGAGCGCCGGGAGGACATCCCGCTCCTCGCCCAGCACTTCCTCGAGCGCTTCGCGCACCAGATGGGCAAGCGGGTCGCCAAGATCTCCGAGGAGGCGATGCGGCAGCTGCAGGGCTTCGCCTGGCCCGGCAACGTGCGCCAGCTCGAGAACGTCATCGAGCGTGCGGTCGCGTTCGAGACGACCGAGACGGTGCTGCCGGAGCGGCTCCCCGACGCGATCCGGAACCCCGGCCGATCAGAGCCCCTGCCGGCGATCGGGGACGGCTTCAGCCTGGACGCCTACCTGATCTCCGTCGAAGCACGGCTCCTGGCCGAGGCCCTCGGGCGCGGCCAGGGCGACCGGGCGGAGGCCGCCCGGCTCCTCGGCGTCTCGCCGCGCTCCCTGCGATACCTGCTGCAGAAGCACGGCGCGACCGGTGACAAGAATTGACCGCGTGACAATTTTTGTCGCTCGGGACCGCGGGTGTCCGCAGCATAAGTCATTTATAATGAGTACTTAGTGATTGCTCAACTCAGGCACGCGGTTTGCAGCTCCACGCGGTAGCCATGTCGGATTCTGGCGAAAGGAAGGTTGAACAGATGAAGAAGCAGAAGGGTTTCACCCTGATCGAGCTGCTGATCGTCGTCGCGATCATCGGCATCATCGCCGCGATCGCGATCCCGAGCCTCCTTCGGGCGCGCGTGTCGGCGAACGAGGCGGCGACCATCGGCGACATCCGGACGGTAATCTCGGGCCAGGCGGCCTACCAGTCGGCGAACGGTGGTTGGTACGAGGGCAATATCAGCTGTCTGGCCATCAACGGGCCGGGCTGCATCCCGTCCTACCCGACGAACGCGCCGACCTTCCTCGACACCAACATCGCGGGCCTCAACGCGAAGTCGGGGTACCAGCGGAGCTTCGAGTCCGGCCCGGCGCCGGTCCTCAGCGCCGCAGCGGCCGCCCTGTGCTCCCCCACAAGCGCGTCGGGGTACGCCTACCTCGCCAGCCCGGTGAACCAGGGCCAGACGGGTGTCCGCGGGTTCGGCGGCGACTCGAGCGGCATCCTTTGCTTCATGCCGGACGGCTCCGCCCCGCTGAGGAGCTCTATCGGCGTCCTCAACGTCGGCGTCGGCGGCTGCAACGTCCTGCAGTAGCCACCGGAAAGTCCGGAAGACCGGGCCCGGGGGGCGACCCCCGGGCCCGTTTTCTTTGGGCGGATCTCCGGCTAGACTTCCAGCCATGTCCGCGCCGCCCGCCCTCGTGACGACGGGGCTCTCCAAGAGCTACCGGACCGGGCACATCATCCAGGGCCGGCGCCCCGCCCTCCAGGACCTCGACCTCGAGGTGCGGACGGGGGAGATCTTCGGCTACATCGGCCCGAACGGCTCCGGCAAGACCACGACCCTGAAGCTCCTCACCGGCCTCCTGAAGCCGGACCGCGGGGATGCCCGTGTGCTGGGGGAGCCGCTCGCCTCGCGCGCGTGGCGCTTCCGCGCGGGCTACCTGCCGGAGCACCCGTACCTCTACGACTACCTGACCGCGGCCGAGTACCTCGACTACGCGGGGCGGCTCTTCGGGCTGCCCGCCCCGCGCCGGCGGGAAAGGACGCGGGAGCTCCTCGCGCTCGTCGTGCTCGAGCGCTCCGCCGGCCTCCCGCTCCGCCGCTTCTCGAAGGGGATGGTGCAGCGGGCCGGGCTTGCGCAGGCCCTCGTCAACGACCCCGAGCTCGTGATCCTGGACGAGCCGATGTCGGGCCTCGACCCGATCGGCCGGCGGCTCGTCCGCGACCTCATCCTCGGCCTGCGCCGGGCGGGGAAGACCGTCTTCTTCTCGACCCACATCCTCTCCGACGCCGAGACGCTCTGCGACCGCGTGGGCGTCCTGCGCGCGGGCCGGCTGGTCAAGGTCGGGACGCTCGGCGAGATCCTCCGGCTCGACGTGCACCACATGGAGGTGCTCGTCTCCGGCCTGGCGCCGGACGCCCCCGGGCTCGAGGGGGCGCGGCGCGAGCCGGTCGGGGAGAGGCTGCGCCTCGAGGTGGAGGAGGGGGACCTCGGGCGGACCGTGGCCGCGGTCGAGGCGGCGGGCGGCCGCGTCCTCTCCGTGCAGCCCGTGCGGCAGACGCTCGAGGACTACTTCTTCCGCGAGATGGGAGCCGCGGCGGGGGGCGCTTCGGCGTGGGGGGAGGGATAAACCGCCTGGTCGCGGTCGCCGCCAACACCTTCCGCGAGACCGTGCGGGAGCGCGTCCTCTACAACCTCGTCTTCTTCGCCGTCCTGATGACGCTCTCGGGCCTGCTGCTCGGCCAGCTCTCAATCCGCCAGGACGAGAAGATCCTCAAGGACATCGGCCTCGCCGCCATGGACCTCTTCGGGACGCTCATCGCGGTCTTCATCGGGACGGGGCTCGTGAGCAAGGAGATCGAGCGCCGCTCGCTCTACCCGCTCCTCGCGAAGCCGCTCACGCGCGGCGAGTTCTTCCTCGGCAAGTTCGCGGGTCTGGCCTTCACCCTGCTCGTGAACGTGGCCGTGATGACCGCGGGCCTGGCGCTGACCCTCGTCGCCACGGGCCGGCGGCCCGACCCGGCGCTCGTCGGCGCGGTCTACCCCATCCTGCTCGGGCTCCTCCTCGTCGTGGCCTTCGCGATGCTCTTCTCGACCCAGACCACAGCCGCCCTCGCCGCGGTCTTGACGGTCGGCGTCGTCGTGGCCGGCCGCTTCGCGGACGTCGTGCGCAACATGCGGGAGGTCGCGCCCGGCGTCCCGCCGTGGCTGGCCGAGGCGCTCTACGCCGTCCTGCCGAACTTCCGGAACTTCGACTTCAAGGACAAGGTCGCCTACGGCGAGGCGGTGCCGGGAGGCGTCCTCGCCTGGGTGACGGTCTACGGTGTCGTCTGGATCGCGATCGTGCTCGCCCTGGGTCTCGCGTCCTTCCGCTCGCGGGACTTCCAGTGACGCGCCGCCTCGCGCTGCTGCTCGTCCTCCTCGTGCCGGCCGTGCCCTGGAGCCAGGCGCAGATCGACCGGAGGGCGGGGGCGTTCCGGGTCCAGGAAGAGGTGCTCTACCTGTGGTCGGGGAAGCACGTGAAGCGCCTCTTCCCCGGCTTCGAGGCGCTCGCCGCCGACGTCTACTGGCTCCGCACCGTCCAGTACTTCGGGGGCCAGCGGGTCTTCGCGTCCAGCAAGCGGTTCGAGCTGCTGCGCCCCCTCATCGAGATCACGACCACCCTCGATCCCCGCCTGGAGATGGCCTACCGCTACGGGGCGATCTTCCTGAGCGAGCCGTCGCCGCTCGGGGCCGGGCGTCCCCGCGAGGGCATCGAGGTCCTCGAGGCGGGGACGCGCAACCTCCCCGGCTCGTGGCGGCTGCGCCAGGACCTCGGGTTCTTCCACCACATCTACCTGCACGACTCCGAGAGCGCCGCCGCCACGCTGAACGAGGCGGCCGACCTGCCGGGGGCGGCGTTCTGGCTGCGCACGCTGGCGGCGGACCTGCTCGCGAAGGGCGGCGACCGGGCCGCCTCGCGGCGGATGTGGCAGCAGATGTTCGAGCAGGCCGAGGCCGGCATCATCAGGGAGAACGCGCGGGTGCGCCTGCAGATCCTCGATTCGCTCGACCGGGGCGACCGCCTGGCGCAGCTCGCGGCCGAGTTCGAGCGGCGGCGGGGACGTCTCCCGGCGCGGCTCGAAGAGCTGCGGGACGCCGGGCTCTGGGACGGGCCGCTCGTCGATGCCGGGGGCGTGCCCTTCGGCTATGATCCCAGGACGGGGCGCGTCTTCATCGACAAGGCGTCGCCGATGTGGCGGCCCGAATGAGGCCACGGAGGGGAAACGAGGAATGAGCCGACTGCCGCTCCGGGATCGACGCATCCTGCTGGCCGCCGCTCTCCTCAC
>JBGPQQ010000207.1:0-6309 GCA_041489115.1 Vicinamibacteria bacterium
GATGACGTAGAGGTCGACGTTGCCCGCGACCTCGCGCTCGAAGACGAGCTCCCAGCCGGGAGGCGCCCCGCCCGCCGAGACCGGGGGCGGCGGGGGCTTCTCCTTTCCGCCGCCACACGCGACGGCCGCCAGAAGCAGCAGGACCGCGGGCGACGTCCCTGGCGTCGGGCGGTGAGGTGCCAGGGTTACTCCTCGCCCGTGGCCGCCTGGCCCAGGGTCCCCCGGGCCTTCGCCACGAGTGTCGCCTTGACGAAGTCGTCGAGATCGCCGTCGAGCACGCGGTCGGGGTTGCCGGTCTCGTGCTTGGTCCGGTGGTCCTTGACCATGCGGTAGGGGTGGAGCACGTAGGAGCGGATCTGGCTGCCGAAGGCGATGTCCTTCTTGGCCGCCTCCACCGCGTCGAGCTTCTCGCGCCGCTTCTGCATCTCCAGCTCGTAGAGGCGCGCCTTGAGGATCTTCATCCCCACCTCGCGGTTGCGGATCTGGCTGCGCTCGTTCTGGCAGGCGACCACGATCCCGGTCGGCAGGTGGGTGATGCGGACGGCGGAGTCGGTGACGTTCACGTGCTGGCCGCCCGCCCCGCTCGAGCGGTAGGTGTCGATGCGCAGGTCCTTCTCCTGGACGTCGATCTCGATCGTCTCGTCGACCTCCGGCCACGCGAAGACCGAGGCGAACGAGGTCTGCCGCCGTGCGTTCGCGTCGAAGGGGCTGATGCGCACGAGGCGGTGCACCCCCGCCTCCGCCGCGAGGTAGCCGTAGGCGTACTCGCCCTGCACCATCACGGTGGCGCTCTTGATCCCCGCCTCCTCCCCGGGCTGGATGTCGGTGATGTCGCGCTTGAAGCCGCGGCGGTCGCACCAGCGCAGGTACATCCGCAGCAGCATCTCCGCCCAGTCCTGGCTATCCGTGCCCCCGGCCCCGGCGTTGATGGTCAGGATCGCGTTGGCGCGGTCGTGGTCTCCGCCGAGCATCTTCTGGAACTCCGCGGCCTCCACGGTCGCCTCCAGGGCGTCGAGGGCGGCGGTGAAGTCGGCGGCGACGTCCTCTCCCGACTCCAGCCAGTCGGCGAGGACCTTCGCGTCGTCCTCCTGGCCGCGGAGGCGCTTCAGCAGCTCGAGGTCGGTCTCGAGGCGCTTGCGGCGCTGCAGGATCTTCTGGGCGGCCGCGGGGTCGCCCCAGAAGCCGGGGTCACCCACCTTCCGGTCGAGGGCGTCGGCCTCGGAGCGAAGCTTGCCGTCCTCAAAGATAGCCGCGGATGTCCGCGGCCCTCGCTCGCAGCGACTCGAACCGCTGCCTCAGGTCTGCGCTCAACGTCGTCTCCTCCCGTCCATTCTAGTTGACCCGGCGGCGAAACGTCGCGGCCACGAGGGCCAGCGCGATCGCGGCGCAGGCCCGGGCGAACACGTCGCCGTAGCGCGTGTAGAAGCTCGTCTCGGCCACGAACGGCACCTCGCGCACGAGCACGGTGCGGTCGAAGAGGCGCGTCGACTCCAGCACCCGGCCCCAGGGGTCCACCACCGCCGTGATCCCGGTGTTCGCGGCGCGCACCAGGTAGCGCCGGTTCTCGACCGCGCGGAAGGCGGCCATGGCCAGGTGCTGGTACGGGGCCGACGTCGTCCCGTACCAGGCGTCGTTCGTGACGTTCACCAGGAGCTCGGCTCCCCGCGCCGGGAAGCGGCGGACGAGGCCGGGGAAGATCGCCTCGTAGCAGATATAGCCGCCGATCCGGTGGCCGTCCACCTCGCCGGTGACGGCCTCGGTCCCGGGGCTGAAGTCGGAGACCTCCTGGACGAGCTTGCCGGCGAAGCGCCCGCCCAGGGTGAAGAGCGGCTGCAGCGGCACGTACTCCCCAAAGGGCACGAGGTGCATCTTGCGGTACCGCGCGGTGAGACGGCCCTCGGGCGACAGCAGCTTGGCCCCCACGAAGACCCGGCGCTCGCCCGAGACGGGCGTCTCGAGGTCGTCGTTGCCGAAGAAGAGGTGGATGCCGTGCGTGCGGACCGTGTCCCGCAGCAGCGTGGCGAGGCCGGCGTCCCGGTCGTACAGGAAGAGCACGGCCGACTCCGGCCACACGACGAGCCGCGCCCCGCGCCTCGCCGCCTCCGCCGTGAGCTGGAGGTGGCGGTCCACGTTGCCCCCGGCGTCCTCCGGCACCCCCTTCTCCTCCTGCCGGATGCCGCCCTGCACGAGGCCCACGACCACCCGGCCCGTCTCCGGAATCGGCCGGCTCATCGCCCAGGCGCCACCGCCCCAGGCCCCGCCGGCGAGCAGCGCGAGACCCGCGATCGCCGCCCGGCGACGCGCGCCGCGCGTCTCGAGGACCGCGTAGGCGAGGAGGGCGGAGGAGGCCGCGAGGAGGAAGGAGACGCCGTAGACCGCGGTCACCGAGGCGACCTGGATCACCGGCAGGAACGCGTGCTGGCTGTAGCCCAGGAGGCACCAGGGGAACTCGAAGAAGGTGTGCGCGCGGAGGAGCTCCGTGGCGACCCAGACGAAGGGGGCGCCGAGGAGGCCGGCGGTCCCGAAGGTGCCGACGAGCCGTCCGACCGCCCACCCGAAGAGCAGGGGGAAGAGAGCGAATGCGAGGCAGAGTGCCACCATGATGGCGACGCCGACGGCGAGCGGCAGGCCGCCGTACTGGATCACCACCAGCGAGGTCCAGTAGAGAAGCCCCAGCGCGGAGACGGCCCCGGTCACGTAGCCGAGACGCGCCGCCCGCCATCCCGCGGTCCCGTGGAGGGCCACGAGCAGCGGCACGAGGGCCACCCAGGCCACCGCCCCGTGCCCGAACTTCGGGAAGGAGAGCGCGAGGAGGAGGCCCGAGAGCGCCGCCAGGCCCTCGCGGCGAAGGCCGTCGCTCAGCGGGCGCCCCCGGCACGGTAGATCTCTTCCGCGTTGAAGGACGAGCGGACGAAGACGCCCGAGTACACGGTCGGGAAGCCGATCGCCCGGGCCCGTGCCTCGAAGGCGCGGAAGGCCTCGGGCGTCACGTAGCGGTGGACGGGCTCGTGATCGCGCGTCGGGCGCAGGTACTGGCCGATCGTGACGATGTCGACGCCCGCGCCGCGCAGGTCCGCGAGCACGGCGGTCACCTCCTCGTCCGTCTCGCCGAGCCCCACCATGAGGCCGCTCTTCGTGGCCTGCTCCGGGCGCATCGCCTTCGCCGCCGCGACGACGTCCAGGCTGAGGCGGTAGCGGCCCTGCGGCCGCAGCCGCGGGAAGAGGCGCGGCACCGTCTCGATGTTGTGGTTGAAGACCGTGGGCTCCGCCTCGAGCACGGCGAGGAGCGCGGCGCGGTCCCCCTTGAAGTCCGGCGTGAGCACCTCGACCCCCGCCCCCGGCAGCGCCCGCCTCACCGCGCGCACGGTGGCGGCAAAGTGAGCGGCGCCCCCGTCGGCGAGGTCGTCGCGGTCGACCGAGGTCAGCACCACGTAGCGCAGCCCCATGCGCCGGGCCGCCTCGGCCACGCGCGCCGGCTCGACGGGGTCGGGCGGCGACGGCCGGGCGGTGGAGACGCAGCAGTAGGCGCAGCGGCGGGTGCAGCGGTCGCCGAGCAGCAGGAAGGTGGCAGTGCCCCGGGTGAAGCACTCCCCGAGGTTCGGGCAGCGCGCCTCCTCGCACACCGTGTGGAGCGACTTCTCGCGCAGCACGACGCGCACCCCGCGCGCCCCCCGGGCGAGCGGGCCTGCCTTCCGGGCCCATTCGGGGAGGCGTGCCGGCGAGGGCGTCTCGACCCCCCTGGAAGGCGCGCTCACGCTACTGCTTGATGATGTAGGGCTTGAACTTGTCGTCGCGCAGGCGGTCCTGCACGGCCTCGGCGTCGGCCCGGTCGCGGTAGACCCCCACGCGAACGGTGAAGAGCCCGCCCCCGCGCCCCGCCGGGGCGACCGCGTAGGCGGGCAACCCGCGGGCTTTCAGGCTGTGCACGATGCCGTCGGCGCTCGCCTTGTCCTTGAACGCGCCCACCTGGATCGCGAACCCGGCGGCCGAGGACGCGAGCGCCTTCGGGAGCGGACCCGAGGCCGCGCGCGGGGTCGCCGCGGGCGGCGGTGGCGTCGCCACGGCGGGCGTGGGCGTGGCCGCGGGGCGGGCCGGAGCCGGGGTGGCGGCGTGGCGGGCCGGAGCCGGGGTCGGCGGCGGAGTCGGAGTGGCGGTGACGCCTCCCGGGCGCTGCCGCTCGAGACCCTCTTCCGGGCGATCCGTCTCGAGCCTCTGCGGATAGGTGTAATCGGACGGCCCGGCAGTCGGAGTGGCCGCGGGAGCCGGGGACTGCTCGGCCACGACCCGCTCCTCCGCGACCGGGCGGGTCTCCGAGGCGCTCGGGGTGCCGCCCTCGACGCCGCGCCCGACCATGACGCCCGCCAGGAAGCTCAGGATGAGCCCCGCCGCGCCGGCCATGAAGTAGAAGACCAGCTGTTTGTTGGTCAGCTGGATCTCGTAGTAGTAGTCGTCCTGCGCCAAGTCTCCCCTTCCCTCTCGAGCCGGCCTACCCCACCCCGAGCTTGCGGTAGGCCTCCTTGATTATGCCCGAGACGACCGCGATCTCCTGCGTGCCCAGCCTCTCGCGGACCCCGAGCTGGATCGAGGCGACGAGCTCGTTGAGGCCGGCCAGCATCAGCCGCCGGCGCTCGTCCGCCGGCAGGTCGGCCACGTTGGCCAGGAGCTGGTCGTAGTCGGCGCGCCCGTACTGCTTGAGGTCCACCCCGTAGAAGAGCAGCTCGTACTGGCCGGCGATCCGCTCGAGCGCCTCGTCCATGAAGGCGTCCACCTCCTCCCCCACCCGGCCGTGCACGAAGGAGTAGATCCGGCTCAGCATCTGGTTGACGCGCTCGACGATGCTCTCGAGGTCGAACTCCTGCTCGCGGCGGGCGATCCCTTCCTCGCGGGCGGCGGCCTCCGAGGCCTGGCCCTTGCGCACCACGCCGAGCACCATGAGCGCCCAGAGCACGCGGCAGGTCTCGAGGTTGGAGAGGTAGGAGACCTGGCAGAGCTGCTCGATGGTGGCCCGCCCGGTGACGTGGGCGAGGACCTCCTGCTCCTCGTCGGTGAGCTCGATCCGGAGCAGCGCCTCGGTGTTCCCGGTGGGCATCGGGATCGACTCGAGGTCGCCCCCGATGCCGCGGAAGATCCAGCTCCAGGCCCGCGTCCTCCGGATGCCCTCGAGGATGAGGCCCTCGGTCGAGAGGTTGAGGGCGATCACGTCCTCCTGGCCGGGCTCGGTCATCACGAGCTCGTACTCGCCCGTCGTCCACGTGAAGACGTCGAGGAGGATCTCCTTGACGTGGTGCTCGACCGCGCTCATCAGGTCCTCGGGCTCCAGCGTCCCGAGCTCGACGAGGATGGTCCCCAGGCGCCGCCCCGGGGCGATCAGCTGGCTCGCCTCGAGGTACTGGCGGACCGTGATCTTCCCGCGCAGGAGCAGGTCCTCGCCGAGCCGCTCGTCGGGGTCGCTGGAGCGCGCGTAGACCACCCGCCCCATGTGCAGGTGGACGCTCTTGGTGAGGTCGCCCTTGCGGAAGATGAGGACGCCCGTCTCCCCGCTGCCCAGCACCGACTTCAGCAGCTCGGGGACAGACGTCTCCGCGAAGCTGCCGCGGAGGATGAGGCCCTCGTACTCGCCGGGATCCTGCCCCGGATCGACCATCCCCTAGCCCTTCCTGTCGCCCATCAGCGCCTTCAGCCAGTCGATGGGCACGGGGAAGATGATCGTCGAGTTCTTCTCGGCGGCGATCTCGACGAGCGTCTGGAGGTAGCGCAGGTGCAGCGACACCGGCTGCGAGTTGAGCTCGCTCGCCGCCTCGGCCAGCTGCTTGCTCGCCTCGAGCTCGCCCGAGGCGTGGATGATCTTGGCCCGCTTCTCCCGCTCCGACTCGGCCTGCTTGGCCATCGCCCGCTGCATCTCCTGCGGCAGGTCCACGGCCTTCACCGCCACCTGGGTCACCTTCACGCCCCAGGGGTCGGTGTGCTTGTCGATGACCTCCTGCAGCCGGAGCGCCAGCCGCTCGCGCTCGGAGAGCAGCTCGTCCAGGTGGGCCTGGCCGAGGATGCTGCGCAGCGTCGTCTGAGCCTCCTGGCTCGTGGCGTAGAGGTAGTTCTCGACGGAGATCACCGACTTCAGCGGGTCAATGACCCGGAAGTAGACGACCGCGTTCACCTTCACCGTTACGTTGTCGCGGGTGATCACGTCCTGGGGTGGCACGTCGAGGACGACCGTCCGCAAGCTCACCCGCATCATGCGGTCGATGGGCCAGGCCACGATGATGAGCCCGGGGCCCTTCGGCATCGGCAGCACCTTGCCGAGCCGGAAGA
>JBGPQQ010000208.1:0-6282 GCA_041489115.1 Vicinamibacteria bacterium
CGGCGTCTCGCTTGGCGTGGATCGCGTTGGACGCCTGGCGGTAGACCGCGAAGCCGGCGATGCCGACCAGCACCGCGACCGCGACAAACACTGCGGCTCCGACGATGCCCGACCGCGGTGCCCTGTACCTCACCCCCATGCCTCCAGGTCCCGATCCGGCCCCGACGCGGATGATGTGAAAGGGTAGGCCATGCGAATCCGATCGGCAAGGATCGTTGACCAGGGTGCTGGTGCGGATCTCCTCGACGAGGGTCGCTCCGCGCTCGAGGTCCCGGCCGCTGGCCACCACGGAGGCCCCCTCCTGGGCGAAGAGGACGGCCGTGGCGCGGCCCATCCCGCTCGTGGCCCCGGTGACGATTGCGGCCTTGTTCGGCAGCTTGCTCATGCTTCCGCTTCTCACCAGACCCGATTCACGCCGTATTTTGCGATGACGAGGTCGGCGGTCACCATCGCGAGGTGCTCCTCGAGGGCCTGGGCGATGAGCAGCCGGTCGAACGGGTCGCGGTGGTGAAAAGGCAGGGTCGCCACGCGCGCTGCGTGCTTGAGGTCGATGGCGAGCGCCCGGAAGCCGTTGGCCGCGAGCTGCTCGGGCAGGAAGCGGTCGAGCGCGCCGTCGATGCGGAGCTTGCCGAGGCTCACCTTGATGGCGATCTCCCAGGCGCTGGCGACGCTCACGTAACATTCGTTTCGCGCGCTTCCGACCGCGCTCCGCGCCTTGCGGGACAGCTCACCGCTCGCCGCCACCCACCACAGGAAGGCGTGGGTGTCGAGCAGCAGCCTCACCGGACGTAGTCCTCGAAGTCCTCCGGGGTCCGGTCGAAGTCGGGCGAGATCCACACCCGCCCCCGGGCCGAGCCGGGTTTCCTCTTCCCGGCCGGCGCAGCGAGCGGCACCAGCCTGAGAAGCGGCCGGTTGTCCCTCGCGATCACGACGTCCTCGCCGGAAACGGCCTTCTGCACGAGCTCCGAGAACCGCGCCTTAGCCTCGGCCACGTTGAACTGGGTCATCCGTGCTCTCCTCTTGTTAGTCATATTAGATGACCAACGCGCACGCCGTCAAGGCCTGGTACGCCTCACGCGATGAGGTCGCGCTCGATCACCGGAAGACCCAGAAGAAGACGCCGACGGCGGCGACCACCGCCAGCCCCCCGGCGAGGGCGGGCCGCGAAGAGCGCATGTCGAAGCCCTCCCGCACCGGCAGCCGTCGCGGCTCGGCAAGGGGACGGGCGAGCGTGATCGCGGCCATCGCCAGGACGAGGACGACGAGCGTCGCGAGCATCCGGTGCAGGTAGGCGACGTCCGGCCAGGCCCACGCCAGGAGGCCGTAGACGGGAGCGCTCAGGACGAGGGCGGCGAGCCCCGCGAGCGGCGGGGCCTTCGGGACGGCGAAGCCGAACACGAACGCGGCCACGATCCCGGGCGAGACGTAGCCCTGGAACTCCTGGATGAAGGTGAAGACGCCGCCCTTCAAAAAGGGCGACGTGGCGAGGACCGCGGCGAGGGCCAGCGCGAGGACCGTCGTCGCGCGGCCCACGGCCACGAGCTCTCCCTGGCCGGCGTCCTTCCGGAAGAAGCGGCGGTAGAGGTCCATCGTGAAGAGGGTCGAGGCCGAGTTCAGGACGGAGGCGAGGGTGCTGATCACCGCGCCGGCGAGGGCGGCGAGAATGAAGCCGCGGAGCCCCGTCGGCACCAGCTCGCGGATCAGCATCGGGTAGGCCTGGTCCGGCCGCTCGAGTGCGGCCCCGTACAGCTGGTGCGCCACCGCGCCCGGCATCACGATCGCGAACGGGACGAGGAGCCAGAGGGCGGCGGCGAGCACGATCCCCGCCTGCCCCTGGCCGAGCGAGCGAGCGGCGAGCGTGCGCTGGGTGATGAACTGGTTGAGGCCGCAATAGTAGATGTTCGGGATCCACATCCCGCCGACGAGCACGGTCCAGGGCAGCTCGGGATGGCTCCGCGGCAGGATCATGTGCAGCCGGTCGGCGTTCGCCTGGAGGAAGGCGCCCGGCCCGCCCACCGCGGCGAGCCCGAGGCCGAGGGTCAGGAGCCCCCCCACGAGGAGGGCCGAGCCCTGGAAGAGGTCGGCCCACACCGCGGCGAGGAGCCCGCCCCAGAGCACGTACCCGATCGCGATGCCGCAGAGGACGGCGAGGGCGACGGGGAGGCTCAGGCCGAAGATGGTCTCGAGCGCGGTCGCCCCCGAGTAGAGGACGGCAGTGGTCGTGACGGTCACGTAGATGACCACGGTGAGCACCGACATCACCGTCCGCGCGGCCGGGCTGTAGCGGTACTCGAGGTACTCCGGCATCGTGTAGATTCCGGCGCGCAGGAAGCGCGGCAGGAAGGTGAAGGCCACGATCACGATCACCACCGCGCCGACGAGCTGCCACGCGCTCACCGCAAGGCCGACGTCGCCCGCCGCCTGGCCCGCCATGCCGACGAACTGCTCGGTGGAGATGTTGGCGGCCACGATCGAGACGCCGATCAGCCACCACGGCAGCCGCCGGCCGCCGAGGAAGTAGTCCTCGCTCGTCCTCCGGCCGCGGCTCTTCCAGAGGCTCACGCCGAGGACGAGGCCGTAGAAGGCGGCGAAGACCAGGACGTCGATCGCGGAGAGAGTCATCGGGTCTCGCCCCGGCAGGCCGCGGGGACGCGCTCGAGGTGGGCCGCCGGGTCCATGCTAGGGCGCGGGCGTGCGCGGGATCCCGAGCGTCTTCACCAGGAACGCGTAGCGGTCCGTCGCCTCGGCGATGATCTTGCTCGTGGGCTTGCTTGCGCCGTGGCCCGCCCGCGTCTCGACCCGGATCAGGATCGGCGCGTCGCCCGCCTGCGCCGCCTGCAGCGTCGCCGCGTACTTGAAGCTGTGGGCCGGCACGACCCGGTCGTCGTGGTCGGCCGTCGTGATCAGCACCGCCGGGTACCGGGTTCCCGGCTTGATGTTCTGCAGCGGCGAGTAGCGAATCAGGGTGTCGAAGCCCTCCTTCGTCTCCGAGCTGCCGTAGTCGGATTTCCACGCCCAGCCGATCGTGAAGAGGTGAAAGCGCAGCATGTCCATCACCCCGACCGCCGGCAGCGCGGCGCCGAACAGGTCGGCGCGCTGGTTGAGGACCGCGCCTACGAGCAGGCCCCCGTTGCTGCCGCCGGCGATCGCGAGCTTGGCCGGAGAGGTGTACTTCTCGCGCACGAGGTACTCGGCCGCGGCGATGAAGTCGTCGAAGACGTTCTGCTTGTTCGTCAGCCGGCCGGCGTCGTGCCACTCTTTGCCGTACTCCCCGCCGCCGCGCAGGTTCGCGAGGGCGTGGATCCCGCCCATCTCCAGCCAGGCGATCGTGGCGGGCGAGAAGAACGGCGTGCTGGAGCTGTTGAAGCCACCGTATCCGGTCAGATAGGTCGGGTTCTGTCCGTCGCGGGTGATCCCCTTCTTCGCGGTGACGAACATCGGGATCTTCGTCCCGTCCTTCGATGGGTAGAAAAGCTGGACGGTCTCGTACACCCCGGGGTCGAAGGCCACGTTCGGCTGGCGGAAGACGGTGCTCGCCCCCGTGGCGGGGTCACAGCGGTAGCTCGTGGTCGGATACGTGAACGAGGTGAACAGGTGGAAGCACTCGGCATCCCGCCGCTTGCCGGACACGGACACGCTCCCGAGCCCCGGCAGCTTCGCCTCGCGCTGGAGCGCGCCGTCCTTGCCGCGGATCTCGAGCACGTCGTGGGCGTCCGTCTCCCAGACGACCACGAGGCGGTCGCCGATCATGGTCACGCTCGAGAGGACGTTCTTTTCCGGGTGCTCCGGCAGGATCTCCTTCCCGGACTCGGCTCCGGGGCGGCGCCGGTCGATGGCCACCAGACGGTACCGCGTCGCGTCCTTGTCCGTGCGAACGTAGAAGAGGGCGCCGTCGTTTCCCACCACCTGGTAGTCGGCGTCGAAGGCGTCCAGGAAGGGCTCGATCGCGGCCTTCGGGTCCTGCAGGTCCTGGAGGAAAACCCGGTTCTTCGGGTCGGTTCCCTCGTTCTGGTACAGGAGCAGGAAGCGACCGTCCTCGGTCACGTCGGCCTGGAGGTTCCAGTCCGGGTGGTCGGGCCGCTCGTAGACGAGCGTGTCCGCGGCCTGGGTCGTCCCGATCGCGTGGAAGTAGACCTTCTGGTTCTTGTTGACGCCCTTGAGGGTGTCGCCCTCCTTCGGCGCGGCGTAGCGTGAGTAGTAGAAGCCGGAGCCGTCCTTCTTCCACGCCGCGCCGCTGAACTTCGACCACCGGACGTGGTCCGCGAGGTCCTTTCCCGTGGCCACGTCGCGCACGCGCCACTCTTTCCAGTCCGAGCCGCCCGAGGCGGACGCCCAGGCGAGGCGCGACCCGTCGTCGCTGAAGGACGCGCCGGCGAGGGCCACGGTGCCGTCGGCGGAGAGGGTGTTCGGGTCGAGGAGGACGTCCGGGGCGGCGTCGAGGCGGCTCGCGCGGTAGAGCACGGACTGGTTCTGGAGCCCGCTGTTGCGCGTGTAGACGTACCACGGCCCCTCCTTCGAGGGCAGGCCGAAGCGCTCGTAGTTCCAGAGCTCGGTGAGGCGCGCCTCGATCGCCTTCCGCTCGGGGATCGCGCCGAGGTACGCGAACGTGACCGCGTTCTGCGCTTCCACCCAGGCCTTCGTCTCGGGGCTGTTGTCGTCCTCCAGCCAGCGGTACGGGTCCTTCACCTTCGTGCCGAAGTAGTCGTCGACCTGGTCGACCGTCCTCGTCTTCGGGTACTCGAGGCGCGGGCCGGACTGCGCGGCCACCAGGGCCGGCAGGAACAGCAGCGCGGGCAGCCACGAACGCTTCATGTCGTTCCTCCGATCCCTCGCCGACCCTGGCGTCCCGAGAGCGAAACCCGGGGGATTCTATCCCCCCGTGGGTCGCGTCCGCGCTGGGGCACCGTACGCGAAACGGTCGGACCTCGGGCGGCCAGATCGAGCGGTAGAGAGAACTGGGCGCGGCTGGAAGCGGACCTCCGGGAGCAGCACCTGCGCCACGAGGCCATGCCGGCGAGGCCATCACCCTACGGCAGCAAGTATGAGATCCTAGCTCCAGTTACGGGACCGAACGGCATGACCGCCTGGATCCGGAGCATCTGGATCGTGCGAACCGAAGAAGACCGGGTGCGGCTGGTCACGCTGGTTCCCGAAGACAGGCCATGACTCAGAAGCTCTACGAACGCGTCGTGCTCACGACGGACCTTCCTGGGGATGGTCTGCGGTCTGGCGACGTGGGAGTGGTGGTCGAGCACTACCCCGCGCGTGACAGCGTGCCCGAGGGATACGAGGTGGAGTTTCTGACGGCAACTGGCCAGACAATCGCCGTGGTCTCGCTCCCGGCAACGGCGGTCCGCCAAGCCGGCCCCCACGAAGTGCTGAGCGTCCGCGAGCTCGCCAGGACCTGAGGCCTACCCCGCCGCGAACGCTCGTTCGACTACGAGCAGGGTTTCCCGTTCGTGGTCGGTCATCGTCGGCTCGGCGTCTTCCGCCAGGAGCTCGCGGGCCCGGACTGCGGCCACCTCCGGCAGCGGGCCGGGGCAGCCGCCGCGCGCCCGGCGGTTCAGGAGGCGGGGGGAGAAGATCTCGCGGCGGTGGTGCTTCCGTGTGTGGTCGGTGCCGAGGTACGAGCCCGCGATCCCCACCGCTCGCACCACGTCGAGCGCCAGCGCCTCGTCGTCCACCTCGAACCCGCGGCGGTGGCGCCGCACGTAGGCCACCATCTCGTCGTCGATCACGAGCTGCGCGAGCGAGAGCGTCATCTCCGACTCGAGCTGCCCGAGGCCCCAGACGAGGCTCACGCCCTCCTGCACGTGGGTGACGAGGCCGAACATCGTCTCGAGGGCGGCCTGCTCGTCCTCGAAGACCGACTCGGTGGAAACCCAGGACGAGGACGGCAGGCCGTAGAAGCGGCCGAGGGCGGCCGAGGCCCGGGCGAAGAGCGCCTTCTCGGGGCCGCCGGTCACGGCGGTGGCGCGCCGCATGTCGAAGACGTGGCCGAGGCCGAGGTTGTAGACGACGGGGCGGCCCGGCTCGAGGAGCTGGTTCACGACGATCCCGGCCAGGATCTCCGCGTTGCCGACCGCAAAGGCGCCGGCGAGCGTCACGGGAGCGCTGGTGCCGGCCATGGGTTCGCCGTTCACCGTCACCGGGATGCCGTGGCCGGCGCTCCGCGCGAAGACCTCGAGGGCGAGGTTCGTCCAGCGCAGCGGCCCGTGCGCGGTGAAGCCGATGCTGAACCACGGCCCCGGGAAGACGGGCTTCATCCGGACGAGCGCGTCC
>JBGPQQ010000209.1:0-6267 GCA_041489115.1 Vicinamibacteria bacterium
CGCGCGCCCCTTCTTCTGCGCGCTCCGCGCCGGGGGGCTCTCCTGGCGGGGCTGTCGGGGGGGGTTGGGGGGCCCCCCCCCCCCCATCTCAAAGAACGCCAGACGAAGCCGTAGGCGTTGAGGCTGGCCAGTCCCCTTCCTGTAGGCATACGCGAGGACTTGGGCGTCGACGGCTGCAATCCCGCGCGCTGTGGGCACACGCGAGGTTGTTGGTGCTGGGTCCCTACTTCTTCTCGGTGCTCGAGGAAGACGAGGACTTCGTTTCGGAGGTCGAGCTCTTCGACTCCGACGACGGGCTCGGGGAGGACTCCTTCGAGCTCTCCTTGGAGGCGCCCTTGTCCTTGCTTTCCTTGCCGCCCTCGCCGCCCGAGGACTTGCGGGCGTAGTCGGTGATGTACCAGCCCGTGCCCTTGAACTGGATGGCGGGCGCGGACGCGAGCTTCTCCACCGGTCGGGCGCAGGTCGGGCAGCTCTCCAGCGGGGCGTCCGAGAACTTGCGCACCAGCTCGAACGTCCCGCACTTCGGGCACTCGTACTCGTAGAGCGGCAACTTCAGGGACCTCCGAAACTCCTTTTGTAGCACCCGCCGGCCGCGCCGGTCAAAGGCGGCAGCGGTCAGTGGACCTCGGCCCAGTTCTTGCCGAGGCGGGCGTCGGCCACGAGGGGCACGTCGAGCTTCAGCGCGCCCTCCATCGCCTCCCTCACCAGCGCGCGGGCCTTCTCGGCTTCGGCCTCCGGAACCTCGAGCAGCAGCTCGTCGTGGATCTGGAGGATGAGGCGGGAGCGCATCTTCCGCGAGGCAAGCTCCCGGTGCAGGTCGATCATGGCCTGCTTGATGAGGTCGGCGGCCGAGCCCTGGACCGGGGTGTTCATGGCCTGCCGCTCCGCCTCCATGCGCACCGGGAAGTTCTTCGAGCGCAGGTCGGGCAGCCGCCGCAGCCGGCCCAGCAGCGTCCGCACCGTCCCCGTCTCGCGCGCCTTCGCGATCGTCTCGTCGATGAAGGAGCGGACCTTCGGGTAGCGGGCGAAGTAGGCCTCGATGAAGCGCTCGGCCTCCTTGCGCGAGACGCCGATGTCCTTCGCCAGGGTGAAGGCCGTCTTCCCGTAGAGGAGGGCGTAGTTGACCATCTTGGAGATCCGCCGCTGCTCGGCCGGCGGGACCGGGGAGAGCGGCCCGAAAATCTCGCACGAGGTGCGGTCGTGGACGTCCTCGCCCCGCCGGAAGGTGTCGATGAGGGTCGGGTCCCCCGAAAGATGGGCGAGGACGCGCAGCTCGATCTGGCTGTAGTCGGCGGAGAGGAGGAGGTGCCCCGGCTCGGCCACGAAGGCCTCGCGGATGCGGCGCCCCTCGGGCGTGCGGATCGGGATGTTCTGCAGGTTCGGGTCGGCCGAGGAGAGCCGGCCGGTGGCCGCCACCGTCTGGTTGAAGGTGGCGTGGATGCGGCCCGTCCCCGGGTTCACCATCTCGGGCAGCGCGTCGACGTAGGTCGACTTGAGCTTCTGGACGCCGCGGTACTCGAGGATCTTCCGGGGCAGCTCGTGGACGAGCGCGAGCTCCTCGAGCACGTCCTCCGCGGTCGAGGCGGCCCTCGTCTTGGCCGTCTTCTTCCCGCTCTGCAGCCCCAGCCGGTCGAAGAGCACCTCCCGGAGCTGCGGCGGGGAGTTGATGTTGAACTCGCCCTTCGCGAGGGCGTGGATCTCCTTCGTCAGCGACTGGAGCTGGGCCTCCATGTCGCGGCTCATTCGCGCGAGGAGGCCAGTGTCGACCTTCACCCCGGCCCGCTCGAGGTCGGCCAGCACCTCGACGAGCGGCATCTCCATCGATTGGTAGATGGACAGCAGCCCCTCCGACTCGAGCCGTTCCGTCATCGGCCGGTCGAGGCGGAGGACGAGGTCGGCCTCGGAGCCCGCGGCCTGGCCCGTGGGTATTGCCGATGCGTCGGCCGCGGCGATGCCGTCTGTCCCCGCGGCGCGACGCTCGCCGAGGTGCTGCATCGCGAGGTCCTCGAGCGCATACGCGCGCCGGCCGGGGTCGAGGAGGTAGGAGGCAATGAGGGCGTCGAAGGCGAGGCCGCGGACGCGAACGCCCAGGCGCTCGAGCACGACCCGGTCGCGCTTGGCGTGGGCCGAGGCCTTGCGGACGGCCCGGTCCTCGAGGAGCGGCCGGAGCAGCTCGATCGCCACGCCGCGGTCGAGGGCCTGCGGCAGGTCGATGCGCGAGTGGGCGAGGGGGACGTAGGCCGAGCGCCCGGGCGCCCACGACAGGGCGATCCCGAGGGCTTCCGCCCGCATGGCCTGCCCGCCCGTCACCACGACGCCGAGCGCCACCCGGCCGGCCGCGCGGGCCTCCGCGGCGACGGCCTCGACCTCCTCCCGCCGCGTGAGGAGGCGATGCTCGGCCGCCGCCGTGGCCGACGCTTCCGGCGCGTACTCGCGCGCGAGCCCCTGGAATTCGAGCTCCTTGAAGAGGGCGTGGGCCGCGGCGCGGTCGGGCTCCTTGACCCGCAGCGCTTCCACGTCCAGGCTCACGGGCGCGTCCGTGCGCAGCGTGACGAGCTGCTTCGAAAGGAGCGCCTTCTCCCGGTGGCTTTTCAGCCCCTCGCGGTAGGCCGCGCGCTTCACCTCGTCAGCGTGCTCGAGAACGGACTCGACGGTGCCGAACTCGCGGACGAGGTCGCGCGCCCCCTTGTCGCCGATCCCGGGGACGCCGGGCACGTTGTCGACCGCGTCCCCAACGAGGGCGAGCATGTCCACGATGCGATCGGGGGGGACGCCCCACTTCTCCTCGACTGCCTTGCGGTCGAGGCGCGTTGAGCCGCTGCCCTCGCGGCCGGGGTTCAGCACCACCACGTCGTCGGTCACGAGCTGGAGGAGGTCCTTGTCCGCGGAGACGACGACGACCTTCAGGCCCTGCTCGACCGCCTGCCGGGCCAGGGTCGCGATCGTGTCGTCCGCCTCGTAGCCGGGCACCTCGATCACCGGCATCCGGAGCGCCTCGCACACCCGGCGGATGAACGGCACTTGCACCGCGAGGTCGTCGTCCATCTTCGGGCGGTTCGCCTTGTACTCCGCGTACGCCTCGTGGCGGAACGTCTTCCCCGGCGGGTCGAAGAGGACGGCCACGTGCTCCGGCTTCTCGTCCTCGAGGAGCTTCCGCAGCATCGTGGTGAAGCCGTAGGTGGCGTTCGTGGGCAGGCCCTTGCTGGTGGCGAGGCCGTGGATCGCGTGGAAGGCGCGGTGGAACTGGCCCGAGCCGTCCACGAGGTAGACCGTCTTCGCGCGGGACATTCGCCGACGATTCTACTCCGTGGCGCGGTACGCTCCTGCCGCGCCGTGGCGGTTCAGCTAGAATCCCCGGGCGATGATCTCCCGCCTGGCGGCCGCGCTCCTGCTGGCCACCGCGCTCCGCGGCTGCCTCACCTACGAGTACGAGCACGAGGTCTGGCTCCGGGTGGACGGCTCCGGCACCGTGAACGTCACGGGGCGGCCCGCCCTGTGGACCGCCTTCAAGAGCCTGCCCCTCGACGAGAGCGACCCCGACGCGATGAAGAAGGCGGCCCGCGAGCTCTTCGAGCGGTCGGGGCTCCAGGTCAAGCGGATCACGGTCACCAAGCGGCGCGGCCACCCTTACCTCTTCGTCTCCGCCGAGTTCAAGGACGTGAACCGCATCTCCTACAGCCCCGCCTTCCCCGACCTGCGCGTGGGGCTCCGGCGCGAGAGGGGGCGGCTCATGCTCGACGGCAGCTGGCAGAGGCCGATCGAGGCCCGGCCCGGCGGGGAGCGGGACCGCGAGGGTCTCATGGCCGTGCGCTTCCACCTGCCGAGCAAGGTCTACGGGCACCGGCGGGCGGCCGACGGGGTCGAGCGAGGCAACATCCTCGGCTGGCGGCAGGAGACGGCGGAGGCCCTCGACGGCGGGCGCCTCGAGTTCGGGGCGGACATGGACGAGCGGAGCATCCTCTCCTCGACGGTGATGCTCTTCGCGGGGGCGGTGGTCCTCGCGGCCGTGCTCCTCGCCCTCGCGCTGTGGGCGGTGGTGCGGCAGGGCCGGAAGGACCTCGGGCGCTCGGCCTGACGCCGGCGCGGGTCGCCCGCGTCGTATAATCCCCGTCGCCCGCCGCCGCCCTTCCCGCGCGAGGTCCTCATGAACGTCAAGCTCTCCTTCACCGCCGTCTCCCGGAATCCCGTCGACCTCCTCGCCGTCGTGCTCGACGACGCGACGACGCTCCACGAGATCGACGACGCCGCGCTCTCCGCCCACGTCGAGCGGGCCGCCGCCGCTTTCCGCGACAAGACCCTGAAGCGCGAGTACTACGCGACCCTGCCCGAAGGGGCGAAGGCGAAGGCGGTGGTCGTCTACTGGAGCCCGCAGCTCAAGAGCTGGAACCTCTGGGAGAACGTGAAGACCTTCGCGTCCCGGGCGCTCCGCCTCGCCCGCGACTACCGGCTGCCCCGCGTGGGCCTCGTGCTGAACACGAAGGACGCCGCCCCTCTCGTCGGGAAGGCGGTGGAGGGCGCGGTCCTCGGCACGTACGTCTTCGACAAGTACAAGCAGGAGAAGGACGACTTCTTCGCGAAGGAGGCCTCGCTCACGATCCTCGCCCACCCCGACCACCAGGCCGACGCGGAGGCGCGCAAGGCCCGCTACGCGTGGGTCGCCGAGAACGTCAACCGCGCGCGCGACCTCATCAACGAGCCCGGCAACGTGGTGACGCCCGAGTCGATCGCGGCCGCGGCCGGAGAGCTCGCCCGCGAGGTGGAGCTCGAGGTCGAGGTGCTCGACCCCGCCGCTCTCCGGGCGAAGGGCTACAACGGCATCCTGCGGGTAGGGGCGGGCAGCGCCAACCCGGGCCGCATGGTCGTGCTGCGCCACGTGCCCCGCAAGGCCTCGAAAGAGACGCTCGCCCTCGTGGGCAAGGGCATCACCTTCGACTCCGGCGGCATCAGCCTGAAGCCCGGCGACAAGATGTGGGAGATGAAGGGGGACATGGCGGGTGCCGCCGCCGTGCTCTACGCGATGCGCGCCCTCGGCAAGATCCGCCCCGACGTGAAGGTGGTGGGCGTCCTCTGCTGCGCCGAGAACCTGCCCGACGCGAACGCGCAGCGGCCGGGCGACATCTTCACGGCGAAGAACGGCAAGTCGGTGATGGTGGACAACACCGACGCCGAGGGACGGCTGGTCCTCCTCGACGGCCTCGCCCGGGCCGGCGAGGAGGGCGCGACCCACGTCGTGGACATCGCCACCCTCACGGGGGCGGTCGTGCGCGCGCTCGGCACGAGCGTCGCCGGGATCATGGGCACCGACCGCGACCTCGTGCGCCGGGTGATCCGTTCCGGCGAGCACCACGGCGAGCCCTTCTGGGAGCTCCCGCTCGTCGAGGAGTACAAGGAGTCACTCAAGACGCCCTACGCCGACCTCAACAACATCGCGGCGGGCGGGCTCGCCGGGGCCATCACCGCGGGGCTCTTCCTGCGCGAGTTCGTGCCGAACGGCGCGGCCTGGGCCCACCTCGACATCGCGGGGCCGATGTTCAGGGACAAGGAGTGGAAGTACTTCGACGCCGGCGCCATCGGGTTCGGGGTGAAGACCCTGGTGGACCTCTGCGAGCGCTTCCGTGATCCTCTCGCCTGAGCGCACGAGCTTCGACCGGGTCACCGACCTCGTCTGGATCGGCTCCCGGATCGCGAGCTTCGACGACTACCGCCGGCTCCGCGCCGAGGGGATCCGGGCCTGCGTGGACATGAAGCAGGAAGGCGCGGACCCCTGGGGCTTCGAGGCGTTCCTCTGGCTCCCCACCCCCGACCACGAGGCCCCGAGCCAGGTGCACCTGCGGATCGGCCTGGCCTTCCTGCGGGAGTGCGAGGCGGCGGGGATGCCGGTCTTCGTGGCCTGCCTGGCCGGGGTGGGGCGCTCGTCGACGCTCGTCCTTGCGCACCTCCTGGCCGGCCGCTTCGAGAACGAGGGCCTCGAGGCGGCCCTCGAGTTCCTGACCGCGCGGCGGCCGATCGCCCGGCCGAACCCCGAGCAGATCGAGGCGGCGCGGCTGGCCGCGTTCGCCCTCCGCGACCCGGGCTGAGGCGCGCCGGCGCCCGCCGGCGGCCACCGGAGGCTCGCCGATCGGCGGGGAACGGGGCTCCGCGGGGAACCGTAGCCTCCTGCGAAGACGGACGGCCGGGCAGCGCGACGAAACGGGGGCTGGCATGGTCAGAGTCGACGGCAACGGCAACGGCGAGGGTCTCATCCGCGCGCGGGGGCTCGACAAGAGC
>JBGPQQ010000210.1:0-6262 GCA_041489115.1 Vicinamibacteria bacterium
CCGGCCGAACACCTCGGAGGCGCTCCGCGCCCGGTCCTTCCTCCACTCGCTCGCCGAGCTGAGCGGCGGCCGCGTCTTCCAGCCGACGGCCTCGCGCGAGCTGGCCGGGATCTACCAGTCGATCCTCGACGAGCTGGGTACGCAGTACGTCCTCGGCTACGTCTCGGACAACCCGGCGCGCGACGGGAGGTTCCGGCGGATCACGGTGGAGCTGAAGCGGCCGGGGCTCAAGCTCCGCCACCGGCCCGGCTACGACGCCCCGAAGGACGAGCCGCCGCTGGCCTCGAAGCGGAAGTAGCTGCCGGCGGACGCCAACGGCACCGAGAGGCGCGCCTCGCCGCCGGGGCCCCACCCCCTGACGTGAGGATCGGGGGTGGGGATGAGGCGCACCGCCCCCGCGCGCAGCGGGCAGCTCAGCGAGTTGCCCGCTTCTCCAGCAGCGATTCGACCTTGCGCTCCAGGTCGCGCAGCCGCTTCTGCAGCTCGGGCAGCCGCGCGAAGACGGCGCTCGACTTGAGCCACGTGCGGTTCTCGATGGCGGGGGAGCCTGAAACGACCAGGCCCTTCTCCACCGAGCCGGGAATGCCGGTCTGGGCGGTGGCGATCACGCCGTCGCCGATCGTGAGGTGTCCCGCGACACCCACCTGCCCCGCCAGCGTGACCCGGCTTCCGATGCGCGTGCTGCCGGCGATACCCACCTGTCCGGCGAGGATCGAGTCCTCGCCGATCGCGACCGAGTGGCCGACCTGCACGAGGTTGTCGAGCTTCGTCCCGCGCCCGATGCGGGTCTCGCCGAGCGCCGCCCGGTCGACGGCGGTGAGGGCGCCGATCTCCACGTCGTCCTCCACCACCACGATCCCGACCTGGGGGAACTTGTGGTGGCGGCCCTCGCCGTCGCGGGCGAAGCCGAAGCCGTCGCCGCCGATCACGGCCCCGTTCTGCACGACCACCCGGTTCCCGAGCCGGCAGCGCTCGCGCACCTGCACCCCCGAGTGGAGCACGCAGTCCTCGCCCACCTCCACGCCCTCGTAGAGCACGACGTGCGGGTGAAGGACCGAGCGCGCGCCGAGGCGCACGCCCCTGCCCACGACGGCGAGCGCTCCCACGTGTGCGTCCGTGCTGAGGACGGCCGTGGGGTCGACCACGGCCGAGGGGTGCACGCCGGGGGCGGGGCGGCCCGGGGGCCGCAGGAGCGCCACCGCCCGCGCGAAGGCGAGGTAGGGGTTGTCGGAGACGAGGCAGGGCAGGGAGGCCTCGTGGCCCGGGGCGAGGATGACCGCCGCCGCCCGCGTGGTGGCCAGGTGAGGGGCGTAGCGCGGGTTCGCGAGGAAGGTGAGGTCGCCGGGGCCCGCCTGCTCGAGGCCGGCCACGCCCCCGACCTCGACTCCTCCGTCGCCGCGCAGCTCGCAGCCGAGCCGCTCGGCCAGCTCGCGGAGCTTCACGCGCCTGCCTTGTCTCCCGTGTCCCCGAGAGGCGGCTTGTCCCCGACAGGGGGCGGCGGGGCCGTCGGGGGCGCGGGCGCCGCCTTCGACGCCCCCTCGCCCGCCGCCACCGAGCCGGAGAGCCAGGCGCCCTCCCTCACGACCAGGATCCGCGCGTCCACGGTGCCCTGCACCCGCGCCTTCTCGGCGAGGGTCACGCTGCGCGCGCGCACGTCGCCCTTGATCTCGCCCGCGACCTCCACGGCGTCGGCCGAGACCACGGCCTCCACCCGCGCGCTCTCGCCGAGCACCAGCCGGCCCGACAGCGCGATCTCGCCCCGGACGCGGCCGTGCACGACGGCGTCCTTGCCCTTCAGCTTCCCCTCGACGTCCGCCTGCGCGTCGATGATCGTGACCTTCTCGTCCGCCATGCTTGACCTCGCTCTCCGGCGGATTCTAGCAGGAGCGGGCGCGCGGCTTGTGCCCCGGGGTCGGCGCGGGGTAGCGTTGGCGTTTTGGGAGGCGTGCCTTGTCCTGGACCTACGCCGACGTCGCCAAGATGATCGACCACTCGCTCCTCCGGCCCGTGCTGACGGTCGAGGAGCTCGAGGCGGGGTGCCGTCTCGCGCGCGAGTACGACGTGGCGAGCGTCTGCATGCTGCCCTACGCCCTGAAGCGCGGCGCCGGGCTGCTCGCGGGCAGCGGCGTCGTCCCCGGCACCACGATCGGCTTTCCCCACGGCGGCCACGCGACGAGGGTGAAGGCCTTCGAGGCGGAGCGGGCGCTCGACGACGGCGGGCGGGAGCTGGACATGGTCGTCAACATCTCGAAGGTGCTGAGCGGCGACTGGGGTTACGTCCGCGACGACGTCCGCGCGGTGCTAGAGCCCACCCACGCGCGCGGGGCGAAGCTCAAGGTGATCTTCGAGAACTGCTACCTCGACGACGCGCAGAAGATCCGCCTGTGCGAGATCGGCGGCGAGCTGGGAGTGGACTGGGTGAAGACCTCGACCGGCTTCGGGACGGGCGGAGCCACCGACGAGGACCTGATCCTCATGCGGAAGCACTCGCCGGCCCATGTCCAGGTGAAGGCGGCCGGCGGGGTTCGCGACCTCGACCGGTTGCTGCGCGTCCGCGATCTCGGTTGCACCCGCTCCGGCGCCACCGCCACGAAGGAGATGCTGGACGAGGCCAGACGCCGGCTCGGGATCGCCCTCCCGTGAGCCGGCCGCGCGCGGAGGAGCCTCGCCTCGCCCCCGCGAAGGCCGACACCCGCTTCGAGCTCGTCAGCGACTTCGAGCCCCGCGGCGACCAGCCGGCCGCGATCGAGGAGCTCGTCTCCGGGCTGGAGCGCGGCGACAAGCACCAGGTGCTGCTCGGGGTCACCGGCTCGGGCAAGACGTTCACCGTCGCGTCGGTGGTCGCAAAGGTGAACCGCCCGACCCTCGTGCTCGCGCACAACAAGACGCTCGCCGCCCAGCTCTACCAGGAGTTCACGGCCTTCTTCCCCGGGAACGCCGTCGAGTACTTCGTCTCCTACTACGACTACTACCAGCCCGAGGCCTACGTGCCGCAGTCGGACACCTACATCGAGAAGGAGTCCACGATCAACGAGGAGATCGACCGCCTCCGCCTGTCCGCGACGCGGAGCCTCTTCGAGCGCCGCGACGTCCTGATCGTCGCGTCCGTCTCCTGCATCTACGGCCTCGGCTCGCCGGAGGCCTACTACGGGATGCTGCTCTTCGTCCGGCAGGGCGACACCCTCGACCGGCGGGACCTCCTCGCGCGCCTCGTCGAGGCCCGCTACGACCGCAACGACTACGAGCTGAAGCGCGGCACCTTCCGGGTGCGGGGCGACGTGGTCGAGATCGTGCCCGCCTACGAGGAGAGCGGCATCCGGATCGAGCTGTTCGGGGACGAGGTGGAGCGGATCAGCGCCTTCGACCCGCTCACCGGGAAGGCGGCCGGCCGGCTCGCCCAGGTGGCGATCTACCCGTCGAGCCACTACGTGACCCCCCAGCCCCGGCTCGCCGACGCCGTGAAGACGATCGAGGCCGAGCTCATGGAGGTGAAGCCGCGGCTCGAGACCCAGGGCAAGCTCCTCGAGGCGCAGCGCCTCTACCAGCGCACGATGTTCGACCTCGAGATGCTCCGCGAGACCGGCCACTGCCACGGCATCGAGAACTACTCGCGCCACCTCTCCGGCCGCAAGCCGGGGGAGCCGCCCCCGACGCTCCTCGACTACCTCCCGAAGGACGCGCTCCTGGTCGTGGACGAGTCGCACCAGTCGATCCCGCAGGTTCGGGGGATGTTCCACGGGGACCGCCAGCGCAAGACGACGCTCGTCGAGTACGGCTTCCGCCTGCCCTCGGCCCTCGACAACCGCCCGCTCAGCTTCGAGGAGTTCGAGCAGAGGGTCGGCCAGGCGCTCTACGTCTCTGCGACGCCGGGCCCCTACGAGCTGCAGAAGGCGGGCGGCGTCGTGGTCGAGCAGGTGATCCGCCCCACCGGCCTCATGGACCCGACGCTCGAGGTGCGCCCGGTGAAGGGCCAGGTGGACGACCTCCTTGCGGAGATCCGCGTTCGGGCGGCGAAGAGCCAGCGCGTCCTCGTCACGACCCTGACGAAGCGCATGGCCGAGGACCTCACCGAGTACTACCACGACCTCGGCGTGCGGGTGCGCTACCTCCACTCCGACATCGAGACGCTCGAGCGGGTGCGCATACTGCGCGACCTGCGCAAGGGCGAGTTCGACGTCCTCGTCGGCATCAATCTCCTGCGCGAGGGGCTGGACCTGCCCGAGGTGTCGCTGGTCGCCATCCTCGACGCGGACAAGGAGGGCTTCCTGCGCTCCGCGGGCTCGCTCATCCAGACGATGGGCCGCGCCGCGCGCAACGTGGAGGGCATGGCCATCCTGTACGCCGACCAGGTCACCGGCTCGATGAAGGCGGCGATGGGCGAGACGAGCCGGCGCCGCGCGCGTCAGGAGGAGTACAACCGCGAGAACCACATCACGCCGGAGAGCATCCGGAAGGGCATCGGGGAGCTGCTCTCGTCGGTCTACGAGCACGACTACGTGGCGGTGCCCGAGGTGGCGGAGGAGCCCGGGGAGCGCTACCGCTCGCTCGACGACCTCGAGGGCGAGATCAAGGCCCTCGAGAAGCAGATGCGGGAGGCGGCGAAGGCGCTCGAGTTCGAGAAGGCGGCGGAGCTGCGCGACCGCGTCCGGCGGCTGCGGGCCCGCGAGTTCGGGCTCAAGTAGCCGGCCCCGGCCGCCCTACCCGGTCTTCTCGACCGGCCCCGGCCGGCCGAAGTGGTAGCCCTGGGCGTACGAGAAGCCCGCACACATGCACGCCGCGGCCTCGTCCGCCGTCTCGACGCCCTCCGCCACGGTCTTCACCAGCAGCTCTCGGGCGGCCGCCACCAGCGAGGCCACCAGCCGCTGCCGTGACGTGGGCGCGCGGTCGAGCCCGGTCACGAACCGGCGGTCGAACTTGAGGTAGTGGGGCGGCGCCTCGGCCAGCTCGAAGAGCCGCGCCTGGCCCGCCCCGAAGTCGTCGTAGGCGAGGCCCACGTTGACCTCCATCAGGCGGCCGCGCAGCCAGGTGATGAAGTCGGTCTGGGCGAGCGCGCTCTCGTGGATCTCGAGCACGAGGTCGACCTGGGGGGCGAAGGTCCGCAGCTCCTCCAGCGACTCGAGCAGGCCCGGCCTCTCCAGCTCGACCGGGTGCATGTTCAGGAAGAGGAGCGGCGGGTCGGGCCGGTCGCGGACCAGCTCCACCGCCTTGCGCCGGAACAGCCGGCTCAGCTCCGCCTGCGCGTCCGGGCCCAGCGCGCTCGCGAGGTCGAAGAGCTCCACGGGGCTCTCGGGGAGCCCCTCCATGCGGCCGCGGCCGAGCGCCTCGTACGCGGCCACCCGCGCCGTGGGCAGGGTCACGATCGGCTGGAAGAACATCGTGACCGCGCCCTCGTCGAGGAGGGCGCGCACCAGCGCGGCCCCCGCGACGAAGTGGCGGCTGAGGGGGGCGGTGCGCACGAGCGTGGTGCGCACGAACGTGTCCTCGTCGTTGCCCTCGCCGTCCTCCGGCAGGTCCCGCGCGACGCGGACCTCGTGGTCCCCGACGTGCAGCACGTCGCCCTCGTGCAGGGGGGCGTCCGTCACCTGCTCGCGGTTCAGGAACGTCCCGTTGCAGCTGCCGAGGTCGCGGACGCGGAGGGCGAGGCCGTCGGTGTAGATCTCGGCGTGGGCCTTGGAGACGTGGGCCGACTGCAGGACGAGCTGGAGCCCCGCCGACCGGCCGATCCGGAAGGGCAGGGGCTGTATGGGCGTCCGCTGCAGGGAGCCGCCGTCTCCCAGCCGGCTCTCCAGGACCGACAGGCCGGCTGCCCCGGCCACCGCGCGCGCCTCGTGCGGCCGCGCGCGCAGCTCGGCGGCTTCCGGCGGGCTGAACCGCAGCGTGTCACGCCTCGTTGCGAAGCTCGGTGTCGGTCGACCAGGCTTCATGCTCACCCTTCACCGGTCGAGGTCGTGCAATTCCCGGGCCGTCGGCGACCACTGATTCCGAGAGGCTTGCGCGGTGGTGAGCAGTCCGTGTCCGGATTCCGGTCGCCGGAAGCCGGCCGGACCGGGGGGGGCCGAAAGGCGAAGGACTCGGCGAGCGCTACCGCATCGTCGGCCTGCTCGGGCGCGGACGTGCGCTCGGGGACCCCGCCCGGGCGGCCCGATCCGACCGGGACGGCACGTTTTCCGCGTGAGGGACGTACTATCGCAGTAGAGTCCTGAGCATAGCCATGTTCGCCTGTCCCTCCTGCGCCACGCCCGTCGATGCCTCCCTGCGCTCC
>JBGPQQ010000211.1:0-6247 GCA_041489115.1 Vicinamibacteria bacterium
CAAGGACCTCGAGCGGCAGGGGCTCGTCAAGATCGAGGGCCGCGAGCTCGTCCTCCAGCCCGGGTTCGAGAAGGCGTTCGACTAGACGCACCGGGGGTGTGGGGGGCCCTGGCTCTCCAGCCAGGGCAAGCGGGATGCCCCCCACGACGGGAAGGCCATCTGCCGGCTGCCCATCGCTCGGCCTCGTGTCGGCGGGCTCTTGCTCAGTTCCGCGTCGTTGTTTGTGGGCCGCGTGCGGTGGTGGGGACATGGCGAGACAGGGACGGGCCGGGCCCGGGGAGTGGTGAAGCATGCGGACACTGCGGATGGGACACGACCAGGCTGTACCGGGCTTCCTTTGATCTGGGGGGACTCCATCCCCCCAGACCCCCCTGGGCTACCGGTTACTCGGACCGTTCCACCTTCACGCAGCCGGCCGCGCGGGCGCGGGCCTTGGGCACCGTGAGCCGCAGCAAGCCGTCCTCGAACTCCGCCGTGATGGAGTCGGGGTCGACCTCCTCGGAGAAGCGGAACCCCCGCGCGAAGGGGCCGTAGCGCCGCTCGAGCCGGTGGAACGCCTCCGGACGGCTGGAGGCGTCGGGCCGGCGCTCGCCCCGGACCAGGAGCTCGTCGCCCTGGGCCTGGACGACGACGTCGTCGCGGCCGAGGCCCGGGAGCTCGACTTCCACGACGTACGCCTCCTGGGCGTCGACCACGTCCGCGAGCGGCACCCACGTGCCCTGGAGCAGGGAGGGCTCGTCGAGCCGCTCGCGGGTGAGGGTCTCGTCGAACAGGCGGTTCATCCGCTCCTGCAGGTCGAGCAGCTCCTGGAGCGGGTCGCGGCGCAGGGACATGGTCGATTCTAGCTCACCGGGAGAGGCGCTTCCGCAGCTCGGCCAGAAGGGCGAGCGCCTGGAGGGGCGTCAGCTGGTCCGGGTCGGCCCGGCGCAGCTCCTCGAGCACGGCTTCGTCCTGGCCCGAGAATAGAGAGAGCTGCCGGGCCCCCGCGGGGGCGGCGTGCTCGGAGTGCGCGAGCCGCGGTCGGCCCTCGCGGTCGAACTCGGTGCTCTCCAGGTTCCGCAGGATCTCCTGGGCCCGGACCACGACCTCGGCGGGGAGGCCGGCGAGGCGGGCCACCTGGATGCCGAACGAGCGGTCGGAGCCTCCCGGCTCGATCTTGCGCAGGAAGACCACCGAGTCCTGCCACTCCCGGGCGGACACGTGGAGGTTGCCCACCGACGGGATGTCGGCCGCGAGGTCCACGAGCTCGTGGTAGTGCGTGGCGAAGATGGTCTTGGGTCCCGTCTCGCTGCGCGCGATGTGCTCCGCGACGGCCCAGGCGATCGAAAGGCCGTCGAAGGTGGCGGTGCCGCGCCCGATCTCGTCGAGGAGGAGAAGACTGCGCCCGCTGGCGTGGCGCAGGATGTGGGCGGTCTCCTGCATCTCGACCATGAACGTGGACTGCCCGCGGAGGATCTGGTCGCTCGCCCCCACGCGGGTGAACACGCGGTCCACGAGGCCGATCTTGGCCTCGCGCGCCGGCACGAAGCTGCCCATCTGGGCCATGACCACGACGAGCGCCGTCTGGCGGAGGAAGGTCGACTTCCCGCCCATGTTCGGCCCGGTGAGGACGAAGAGGCGGGGCGTCCCGTCGCCCATGGAGAGGTCGTTCGCGACGAAAGGCTCCGCGAGGACGCGCTCCATGATCGGGTGGCGGCCCTCCACGAAGGCGAGCTCGTCGGCGCGGGAAAGCCGGGGCTTCACGTAGTCGAACCGGGTCGCGGCCTCGGCGAGCGACGCCAGCACGTCCAGGGTGGCGGCCGCCCGCGAGGTCTGCTGCACGCGCCGCGCGGCGGCGGCCAGGCGGGCGCGCAGGTCCTCGAAGATCCGCGCCTCGCGCTCGAGGATCAGCTCGTCCGCCCGCAGGACGCGGTCCTCGTACTCCTTCAGCTCCGGGGTGACGAAGCGCTCCCCCCCCGCGATCGTCTGCTTGCGGACGTAGTCGGCGGGGACGAGGCCCAGGTTCGACTTGCTGACCTCGATGTAGTAGCCGAACACCCGGTTGAAGCGCACCTTGAGGGAGGCGATCCCGGTGCGCGCGCGCTCGCGCTCCTCGATCGCGGCGATGGTGGCGCGGCCGCCCCGGCTCGTGGACCGCAGCTCGTCGAGTTCCGGGTCGACCCCGTCGCGGACGAAGCCGCCCTCGCGGGCGAGGGCGGGAGGATCATCCACCAGGGTGCGGGCGACCTCGGCGGCGAGGTCGAGAGGCGGGTCGAGCTCCTTCGCCTGGAGGCGGAGGAGGGGAGCGACGCACTCGCCCAGGGCTTCCGCCGCGGCGGGCAGCGCGCGGAGGGACTGGCCGAGAGCGACGAGGTCACGCGGCCCCGCGGTGCCGAGGGTGACCCGGCCGAGGATGCGGTCGAGGTCCTGCACGCCGCCGAGCACCTCCCGGAGGCGGCCGCGGTTCAAGGCGCGGAAGGCCAGCTCCTCGACGGCGTCGAGCCGGTCCTGGATGCGCTCGAGCTCGACGAGGGGGCGGAGGATCCACTCGCGCAGCAGCCGGCCGCCCATCGCCGTCTTCGTGTGGTCGAGGACGTCGAGCAGGGTACCCCTCCGCCCGCCGTCGGCCAGGCTCTCCACGAGCTCGAGGTTGCGACGGGTGAGCGAGTCGAGGACGAGGACGTCCTGCGGTCCGCGCGTGACGAGGCTCGTCACGTGGGCGAGGTCGCGCTTCTGCGTCTCCCGCACGTAGCGGAGCGCTGCCCCGGCCGCGGCGACGGCGCGCGGCGAGCCCTCGCACCCGAAGGCCTCGAGGGAGGCCACGCCGAAGTGGGCGAGGAGCTCCCGGCGCGCGCGCTCGGGCTCGAAGGCCCGGTCCTCGACGGGCGCGCGGGGGATCGCCCCCTCGGGCTGCGCGGGGTCGGAGAGCCAGGCGGGGAGATCGGCTTCGCGGCGGGCCAGGATCTCCCGGGGGCGGGTGGCCCCGATCTCGTCGCGCAGGCGATCGAAGCGGCCGGGGCCGTCCCACTCCGCGGCGGAGAACTCGCCGGTGGTCGGCTCCAGCCACGCGACACCGAGGCTCGCGGGGCCGGGCTCGACGGCCATCACGTAGGAGGTCTCGGCGGCGTCGAGGGCGGAGGCCTCGAGCTGGGTGCCCGGCGTGATGACCCGGACGACCTCGCGCTTGACGACTCCCTTCGCCGTGCGCGGGTCCTCCACCTGCTCGCAGAGCGCCACCCGGAAGCCCTGGCGGACGAGGCGGGCGATGTAGGTGGAGGCCGCGTGGTACGGGACCCCGCACATCGGGACGGGGTTGCCGTCGCGGTCCTTCGAGCGGGAGGTGAGCGCGATCTCGAGGGCCTTCGCGGCGACCACTGCGTCCTCGAGGAACATCTCGTAGAAGTCGCCCATGCGGAAGAACAGCAGCGCGTCCGGGTGCTCCGCCTTCATGCGGTGGTACTGCTGCATGGCGGGCGTCTGGACGAGGCCGAGCGACGACATGAGAGAAGGTGGAGTATAAGCTACCTCGTGCGCGTGCTTGCGGTCGACACCAGCTCCCCGCGGGGGAGCGTCGCGGTGGCGGGGCCGGAGGGTGTGCTGGCGGAGGCGCGCGTGGTGACGTCCGAGGGCCACTCCCGCTGGCTCCTGCCCGCGGTCGCGGCCCTGCTGCAGGGCCTGGGGCTCGAGCCCGGGCACCTGGACCTCTTTGCCGTCACGACCGGGCCGGGCTCCTTCACGGGGCTGCGCGTGGGGCTGGGCAGCGTCCAGGGCCTCGCCCTCGCCAGCGGGCGCGCCTGCGTCGGCCTCCCGACTCTCGACGTCCTGGCGGAGTCGGCGGCCGGGTCGTCGGGGACGATCGTGGCGCTCATCGATGCCTTTCGGAGCGAGGTGTACTCGGGGGTCTACGACGCCGCCGGCCGCCCTCGTGGGGAGCGGGCCGTCGGGCCGCTCGCGGCCGCGATCAAAGGACTGCCCGTGGGCTCGGCCTTCGTCGGGGACGCGGCCGTCGAGCACCGGGAGGCGATCCAACTCGCCGTGCCTGGCGCCGTCTTCCCGCCCGCGGCCGCGTTCCTCGCCGTGCCCCTCGCGGCCGCCGCGCTGAGGCTGGCCGCCGCCGGCGCGACGGTCGCGCCTGCCGCCTTGCGCCCGCTCTACCTGCGCGGGGCGGACATCCGTCCGTCGCGCTCGTGAGCCCGGGGGTCTTCCTGCGGCGGGCGCTCGCGGCGGACGTGCCCGAGCTCGCGGCGCTCGAGGCCGCCTGCTTCACCCACCCGTGGACGCCGGCGCAGATCGCCGACGAGATCGCCGGGCCCGGTCCCGGCGGGATGCTCGTGCTCGACGGACCGCCGAGGCCGGGCGGGGCGGGGGGGCTCCGAGCCTACTGCGCGTTCCGCCTGGTTGTCGACGAGATGCACGTGATGAACGTGGCGGTGGCGCCGGACCAGAGGGGGCGGGGTCTCGCGCGCTGGCTCCTGGACTTCGCCATGGGGAAGGCGGCCCGGGCAGGGGCCCGGCGCGCGCTGCTGGAGCTGCGGGCGGGGAACAGGGAAGCCCTCGCGCTCTACGAGTCACTGGGCTTCCGGCGGCTCGGGGCCCGCCGCGAGTACTACCGCAGGCCGGTCGAAGACGCGCTGGTGCTCGTCCGCGAGGGGCTGGCGCCGAGGCTGGACTCGCCCGGCCAGGAGCCTCGGTCGCGAATCTTGAACTGACCCGGGCCGCGTGTTACCGTCGGTTCCGGGGGCACGGGCTCCTTGGGCCCCCCACGATGCACCCCTAACCCCAACTCGAGGGTCTCCCCAGACCCAGCAGGAGGCGCCGAATGCCGCAGGAACCGGTTTCGCCCGCGAGCGTCCACAACGACGAGTACCGCCAGCTGGAAGTGCAGCACCACGAGTACGAGAGCCGGCTGGGCGAGCTGGCCGACAAGGCCGTCCTGAGCGACGAGGAGCAGGTCGAGGAGACCACGCTGAAGAAGAAGAAGCTTCAGATCAAGGACCGGATGCAGGAGATCGCCCGGCGCGGCCGGGGGGTCACGGCCCACCCCTGAGACGCCGGGGCCCCGCGCCTTCCGCCCCCGGCGGAGACGGGGGCGGAGGAGCAGACTTGGAGCGTGGTCGTCACTTCCGGCGGGGAGCTTCGATCCTGCCGAGCCTCTTCACGACGGGGAACCTGTTCCTCGGGTTCTGGTCGATCGTGAAGACGCTGGACGGCCGTTTCGCCGAGGCGGCGCCGCTCATCGGCGGGGCGGTCGTCCTCGACATGCTCGACGGGCGCATCGCGCGCCTCACGAACACCCAGAGCGAGTTCGGGGCGCAGTTCGACAGCCTGGCCGACGCGGTGTCGTTCGGCGTCGCGCCGGCCCTCCTCGCCTACTGCTGGGCCCTGCAGACGGTGCCGCGCGCGGGCTGGCCCGCGGCCTTTCTCTTCCTCGCCTGCGGCGTGATGAGGCTCGCGCGGTTCAACGTCCAGCGGCACGTGGTCGACGCGCGTTTCTTCGTCGGGCTGCCGATCCCGGCCGGAGCGGCGCAGGTCGCGGCGATCGTGTTCGTCTTCCCGGCGCGGCCTTCCGAGCACTGGCAGGCGGTGGCGGTGCTGGCCCTCGTCGTCGCCCTGGCCTTCCTGATGGTGAGCACCTTCCGCTACCGCTCGTTCAAGGGTGTGGACCTGCGTCGCCGGCGGAGCTACATCAGCGTCCTGGGTATCGCGCTCCTCTTCCTGCTCGTGGCCACGCAGCCGGAGGCGTCGCTGCTGGCGGTCACGAGCCTGTACACGGTGTCCGGGCCGCTCGCCTGGGCCGTTTCCACCCTGCTGCGCCGCCGCGAGCACCCGCCGCAACCGGTGGACGAGCCGCGGCCCGCCCCGTGAGCCCCGCGGCGCCCGTCGTCGGGGTGGGCGGCGTCGTCGTGCGGGACGGCCGGGTCCTTCTCATCCGGCGGGGAAAAGAGCCTCTCTACGGGCGGTGGGTCGTCCCCGGCGGCACCGTGGAGCTCGGCGAGACGCTGGAGCAGGCCCTCGTGCGCGAGATGGAGGAGGAGACATGCCTCCGCGTCGAGCCCGTCGACGTCCTCACCGTCTTCGACCGCATCCAGCGCGAGGGAGAGCGGGTCGTGTACCACTACGTGATCGTGGACTTCCTCTGTCGGTGGCGCTCCGGCGAGGCCAGGGCGGCGTCGGACGCCCTCGAGGTCGCCTGGGCGTCCGCGGAGGAACTCGCGGGCTACGACCTCCCGTCGAAGGCACTGGAGGTCGTCCAGGACGCCTTCCGGAG
>JBGPQQ010000212.1:0-6237 GCA_041489115.1 Vicinamibacteria bacterium
ACCACGGCGTGTCGCTCCGGCACCCCGCGAGCTGGCGCAACGACCAGGCCGAGCAGGACGGCGTGTGGTACCGGTACTTCCTCGCGCCGCCGACGGCTCCCCAGGGACGCGCCCCGGTCTCCGTTACGCTGCTCGCGGGGCCGATGGCCGTCCCGGTGGAGCAGTACGCCGAGACCTACCTCGCCGGGCACACCGTGGCCTCGACCCGGCCCGAGGAGCGCCAGGGAGTCCCCGGCAAGTCCTGGGTCTTCTCCTCGGCCGACGGAAAGACGCGCTACCGGCTGCTCCTCCTCGCGCAGGGGGGCCGCGTCCTCGGCCTCTACGCCGAGGGCGAGGCGGCGGCGGTCGAGAACGAGGCGGCCGTGCTGGACGAGATGTGGTCGAGCCTCACCGTCGAACGCCCCGACCGCTACCCGGTGACGGCGTGGAAGGACCAGCACGCTTCGCTCGGCGTCCCCCCGTCGTGGCGGGAGACCCGGCGCTTCTCCGGCGGCGGCACGCTCGTGACGAGCTACGTCAGCCCCGTCCTGGCCGTGGACAAGGGGCGCCAAGCCGTCCACGCGTCGCTCTCCGTCACCTTCGAGGCGGTAGCGGAGGGCGGCGGCCTCGCGGAGTACTACGAAGCGACGCGCCGCCGTCTCGGCGACAACTTCCAGATCACGAGCCACTCCGCCTTCAGGGGAGGCTACGTGGACATCATGCGGACCGAGACCCCGGTCGCGGTCTCCTTCGTGAAGCGCTTCACCTTCGCGCAGGGGGGACGGGGCTGCTCGCTCAGCTTCGAGGCCCGCGAGGACGTCTTCCCGCGCGTCTCGCGCTGGGCCGACTACAGCGCCACGACGCTCGCCTTCGCCGGTGCGGGGGACACCGCGAAGTGAACGCCACCCTCGCCCGCCTCGGCGACGGCATCGGCCGCCTCCTGCGCGGCCCCGATCGCCTCGTGGTCGAGGTGGGGGCCGGGGGCCCGGCGGGGGACTTCGCGGTACCGTCCGCGGGCGACGGCGCGTGGGAGACGACGGTGGAACAGGGCCGCGCCTGCCTGCGCCCGACCGATTCCGCGTACTACCTCTACTGCGCCCTGCCCGAGGCCTTCCGCCGCCGGGCGGCCGCGGGCCTGTGGGTCGATGTCGAGTACCTCGGGTCCCGGTACGGCGAGTTCCGGCTGCAGTACGCCTCGACCGACCGGGAGGAGGAGGGGGACGGCCTCTACAAGGCCGCCGAGCAGCGCTGGCAGCCCGAGGCGGTGGGGCTGCGCCGCTTCCGCCGCGCGGTGTTCCACCTCCCCGACTTCGACCCCGGCCGCACCCAGAACCAGGAGGCCTCGTTCCGCCTCGAGTTCCGCCGCGAGCTCCTCGTTTCGCGCGTCGCGGTGAGCCTCGCCGCCCCTCCGGACCTCGCGGCCTTCCCCGCGGCGGCGCCGCTGCCGGAGCTGCGCAAGATGCCGGGGCGCCTCTACCCGATCAACTACCTCTTCGTCGAGATCACGAACGCGTGCAACTTCAAGTGCACGTGGTGCCCGGACGAGATCATGGGCCGCCGGCGCGGCTTCATGAAGAAGGAGCGCGTCTTCCGCCTCCTCGACGAGATCGCGGAGAAGCGGGCCTGGCTCGGCCCCCTCTACCCGGTGAAGCTCCACCAGATGGGCGAGCCGATGCTGCACCCCGATCTGCCCGAGATCGTGGCCCACGCGGAAGGGCGCGGGGTCGGCATCGAGCTCAACACCAACTGCGGCCTCATCACCGCGGAGCGGGTCGACGCGCTGTACCGCGCCGGCCTCACCAACCTCATCCTGTCGTACCAGACCCCGGACCCCGGCACCTTCAAGACGCGCAAGGCCCCGAAGCTCGTGTTCGACGAGTACCGCGACAAGGTCCGCCTGGCCGTCGAGCGCAAGGTGGCCCTCGGCACGCGCACGAATATCGAGATCGACATCATGAACACGAAGCACGTCGACGGCTACCGCATAGTCAGCGAGGACGACCAGGCCCTCGCCTTCCTCTCCGACTGGATCGGCTTCTGCCAGGGGCTGGAGAGGCAGTACGGCCTCCCGCCCCGCGCCCACGACTGGGACCGCATCCGCGGGGCCCACTTCCTCGACCAGGACGAGAACGGCAGCCGTTACGCGCTGCTCGACGGCGTGCACCTCGTCTGGAAGCGCTGCCACACCTGGGGCAACGTGATCGGAGGGCACAAGGCCACGGAGGTCGTCGATACGTACTGCCCGGCGCCGTACGACCAGTTCGTGGTCCAGTGGAACGGGGACGTGGTGAGCTGCTGCACGGACTACGAGGGGCTCACCAAGACCGCGAACGTCTTCGCGAGCTCGGTCGAGGAGGTCTGGCGGAGCCAGACCCGGCGCGAGCGCCTGAAGGACATGCTCGAGGGACGCCTCCTCGACGTCTGCGCTCGGTGCCAGGGGCTGAAGTAGGGTGAGGGGCCTCGCTCACCTCGCCGGCGTCGCCGCCGCGGTGGCGCTCTTCCCGACGCCGATCGGAGCCCAGTCGGCCGGCGGGCCGCCGCGTGCCTCGGTGGCGCCGGCCTTCTCGGGCCGCTACAAGCTGGTCCTGACCGCCAGCCGCGGCTGCCCGGCGTCCATGCAGGTGGGCCCGCTGAGCGTCGCCGTGGACGTGGTCGAGGCCGCGATCACGGCCGGCTCGGAGGTATCCGGGCAGTCGACATCCGCGGCGGAGAGGGCGGAGGACGCCCGGTTCGTGCTGCTGCGGCAGAGCGACACGCTGCACGGGCCCTTCGGGGCGAAGGACAAACCGTTCGTCGGCTTCCGCACTCTCGAGGGATACCGCGTCTGGATGCAGATCATGGCCGACGGCACGGCCACGACGTCGTCGGGCCGCGCCCGCGGCAGCGGAACGGCGTTCGGCGAGATCGACCTGAGCCGGCCAGGCGAAGCCGACCTCGACACGATCGGCTACTGCCAGGCCCTCGAACACACGTGGTCGCTCGAGCCGGTTTGAGGTGATCCGATGAGCCGCGGCGTCCCGATCCTCGTCGCACTGCTGGCCGTGAGCCCCGCCGCCGCTCCGACGCCGCTCCGCGTGAAGGCCAGCCCCGCGGTCGCACCGTGCGTCGCCGCGGCCGGCCTCGAGTACGAGCGCGCAACCGGCCGGAGGCTGGCCGTGGAGACGGCGGCCCTCGGCAGCCCGACCTCGGCGGACGGGGCGGACGTCGTCGTCGCCGCGGACCAGGAGCTCAACCGCATCATCGAGTCCGGGGTTTCGCACCCCGAGCTCGACGTGGATGTCGCCAGCATCCCGTGGGTGCTGGCGGGAGCCCCGGGGACGGCGGCCCTGGACGTGCGCTCCCTCGGGCGATCGGCCGCGGTCGTGCGCGTCCTCGACGGGGTCGTCGCGCGCGAGGCCTGGCGCAACCTCGCGCGGCAGGGCTTCGCCCCGGCACGCGTCGAGCGCCTGCACGGCACCCGCGCCCCGCTCCGGCTCCAGCCGGGAGAGGCCGCCGTCGTCCCGCTGAGCCTCGCGGGCGCCGGCCCTGTCACCTCCCTGGACGTCCCGCCTCTCACGGTGCGCGCCCTGGGGGTGCGGGCGAGCGCGCGGCCGGGCGCCGCCCGGGCGCTGCTCGAGTTCCTCACCAGCGCGAAGGGGAACGAGGCCTTCCGCGCCTGCGGACGGACCGAGACCCGGTGAGGCGGGGGAGCCTGCTGCGGCTCGCGCCGCTCGTCCTCACGGCGGCTTGCGGCCCGACGACACCGTCGCCCTCCCCCTCGCCGACCACCTCGCCCACGCCGAACGCGTGCGCCACGGCACCCTCCGCGTACGCGAAGGCCGTCACCGACTGGTGGATCCCCGCCTGCTCGCTGGCCCAGAACGTCTACAACGACCCGACAAAGGCGCTCGGCCCGGCCGACGCCGCGGGCACCGGCCCGCTGGACTACACCGGCTTCGTCAGCCTGGGCTTCGGCGGGCGCGTGACGGTCGACCTGGGCGGCTGCATCTCCGACCGCGCCGGCCCCGACCTCCGCGTGTACCAGGCGGTCTCGAGCGAGCCCGTCTCGGTCTACGTCTCGCTCTCGCCCGAGGGCCCGTTCACGCTGATCGAGGCCCGCAAGGCCTGCGGCGAGCGGATCGACAGGGTCAAGGGTTATTGCGACTTCGACATCGCGTCGGGGGGTGTGACCCAGGCCCGCTACGTCCGGGTCGAGGACGGGGAGCTCTTCCCGTGCCCGGGCGACACCGCGACCGAGGGCGCCGATCTCGACGCCGTGCAGGCGCTCGGCGTCTCGACGGCCGACGCCCCCGGCCCCGTCCGCTGAGCCTCGCGGCTCAGCGTCCCCGCCGGGTCTCCTCCGCCACGAGGGCCTGCGTGAGGTCGAGGCCGCTCACGAGCAGCCCTGCTGGACGTAGCCCATGGCCTTCAGCTTCTCGCAGGCCTCCGGGCTGAGCCGTTCCTCGCCCGACTGCCCCTCGAGGAGCCGGCGCGTCCTCACCAGCTGTCCGTCGATTCTCTCCCGGAAGAGCTCGAGCTCGCGGCGCTCCTCGCGCGTCCGCTCCAGGTGGGCGCGCGAGGCGTCGCGCGTCTCCCCCGGGTCGCTCTCGCGGTCGTAGAGGGCGTAGCGGGCGCCCTCGTCCGAGGGGGTGGCCACGATCTTGAAGCGGCGGTCCCAGGCGCCCAGCAGGTTGCGGTCGTTCTGGCCCTGGAGGCGCGGGCGGTTTGGGCGCCGCTCGCCGCGGGCCGCGGGCAGCAGGCTCTCCCCGGCGAGGTCCGGCGGGTACGAGACCTTCACCGCGTCGAGCACCGTCGGCACGAGGTCGAGTGTCGTGGCGAGGACGTCGCTGCGGTGGCCTTTCTCGACCCCGGGCCCGGCGACGATCAACGGGATCCGCATCGACGGGTCGAAGAGGTTCTCCCCGTGGTCGAAGTAGTAGTCGTGCTCGCCGAGGCTCTCCCCGTGGTCGGACGTGACCACGACCAGCGTGCGGTCGCGGACGGCGGAGGCGTCGAGGGCGTCGAGGACCTTCCCCACCTCCGCGTCGGCGGCGGCGATCTCGCCGTCGTACTGGGCGACGTACCAGCCGAGGCCCTTCCCCGGGACCGCCCACTGCTTCGAGGCCCCGCCGTGGAAGCCGTCCACCGGGCGGAGCTTCGGGCCCCGCGACGCGCCGACGTCGACGAAGGCCCTGTCCCACGGGGCGGGCGGCTCGTACGGCGCGTGCGGGTTCACGTAGTGGAGCCACAGGAAGAAGGCCTGCCCGGGTTTCGCCTGACCCAGGGCGCGGACGCCGTCCGCGGTGATGGCCCGAGCGCGGTCCATGTCGGTGGCCAGCGCCTTCTCCTCCCACGTCTCGCGGTAGCGGTCGAAGCCCCTCGAGTACCCCAGCGAGGAGGCGACGTTCGGGTTGTCGACCGTGGCCGCCGTCTCGTAGCCCGCGCCCTTCAGGACGCTCGCCAGCGTCGGGTTGAACCCCAGGAGCAGGGGGTGGCTCTTGCCGTACCCCGTCTGCGAGGCGAAGCGGCCGGTCATGATCGCGACGAAGCTGCCGCGGGTCTTCGGCCAGTACGTGTAGGCCTGGTCGAAGACGACACCCCGACGGGCCAGGGCGTCCAGGCGCGGGCTGGTGAGCCGGCGGTAGCCGTAGGCGCCCATGTGGTCCGCGCGCAGCGTGTCGATGGTGATGAGGAGGACGTTGAGCCGGTTCCCGGGCACCTCCGGCCGGGCCACTGTCTTCTTCGCCGGCTCCCGCTTCGGCCCCGGGCAGCCGGCGAGAGCCGCCACGGCGGCGAGAAGAAGCAGGGGCGGCTTGCGCCTCACGCCGCCTCCTCGATGACGATGCGCCGCACGTCCTCGCCCGCGTGATCGAGGCGCACGCGCAGCGGCTCCCGCCAGGGGACGTCCCGCAGCCGCTCCGCCCACTCGACCGCGAGGACCCCGCCGGGCCCGGGAAGCTCCTCGAGCCCGATCTCCCGCTCGTCGCCGTCCCCCTGCAGCCGATAGAGGTCCGCGTGGTGGAGGGTGAGCCGTCCCCGGTACGCGGTCAGCAGGACGAAGGTCGGGCTCGCCACCTCGTCGGGATCGGCCCCGAGCCCGCGGGCGAGGCCGCGCACGAAGGCCGTCTTCCCCGCCCCGAGCTCGCCGGAGAGCAGGACCACCTCGCCGCCGCGGAACCCGGCCGCCATCGCCTCCGCCACCTGCGCGGTCTCTCGCTCGCTCCGGCTCGTCACCTCGCGGATGTCCCACCTCCCGCGGAGCGTCGCACCGACTCGATC
>JBGPQQ010000213.1:0-6234 GCA_041489115.1 Vicinamibacteria bacterium
ACCAGCCCGTAAGCAGACGGGTTCTCGACCGGCGTCAGGACAATCGTCGCCTTGGCCTTCCGCTCGCGGTGGAGCCGGAGGACGGCCGCCAGGTCAACCCCCGTCATGACGTCGCCGTTGAAGACCACCACCGTGTCATCGAGGGCCTGCCCGGCGTACTTCACGGCGCCCGCGGTGCCAAGCGGCGCCGGTTCGACGACGTAGGAGATCTTGACGCCGACCCCGTCGCCGTGGCCGAAGATCTCCTCGATCCGCCGCGGCTGGTAGTTCAGGCTCAGGACGACCTCGTCGATCTCCGGGAGCTTTCTGACGAGATCGATCTGGTAGTGGAGGAACGGCCGGCCGAAGATCGGGACGATCGGCTTGGGCGTGTGAATGGTAAGCGGGCGGAGCCGTGTGCCCTTGCCCCCAGCGAGGAGTATGGCTTTCATGACAGCCGTTCATCATATCGCAACTTGGCCCGCCCGCCACGACGTTTTGGGAAGGGCCCTCGGGCGCGATACAATGGCCCGGACGGTTCGCCACCATCGCCGGACTCCCGATGAACCTCCCGAATGCGCTGACGCTCTCCCGCATCTTCCTGGTGCCCCTCCTCGTGGTGGTGCTCCTGACGCGGTTCGAGGGGCACGTCTACCTCGGGGCGGCGATCTTCGGCCTGGCCGTGCTCACGGACTACCTGGACGGGTTCTTCGCGCGCCGGAGGAACGAGGTGACCCGCCTCGGGATCCTGCTCGACCCGCTGGCCGACAAGCTGCTGACGGCGGCCGCGTTCCTCTCTCTCGTAGAGATGGGCCTCGTGCCGGCCTGGGTCGTGATGATCATCCTGGCGCGGGAGCTCGCGGTGACGGGCCTGCGGAACCTGGCGGCGGGGCGGGGCGTCCTCATCCGCGCCTCGGGCCTGGGCAAGGCCAAGATGGTCGCCCAGGTGACCGCGATCCTGCTACTCCTGCTCTCCCGCCCCCAGCCCGCCCTTCGCGTTCCGGGGCTGCTCGCGCTCGTCGTGGTGGTCGCCGTGACGCTCTTCTCCGGGGCAGACTACTTCCACCGCTTCTGGAAGGACGTCGTCAGGGGCGGGGGCCGCTAGCGCAGCTCCACCTCGTCGCCCACCCTGACCTCCTTGTGGGAGTAGGTGACCTTGGCGGTCGCCGTCTTCTCCCGCACGGAGACCACCGTGGCCTCGCCCACGGCGTCGCGAGGCGAGGGCACCGACGGGTAGAGGATGCGGTAGACGGAGAACACGTTGCCCGGCGCGACGCCGTCCTCGGTCCCCGCGTCGATGGTGAGGAACTGGCCCGCGCCGGCGATGGTCGCGTCGTCCTGGAGGTCGACGACGTGGCGGGCGACCTTGCCGTTGGCTGGCGCGCAGCACTCGGCCGGCGCCCGCCGCACCACCATCGGCACGTTGACCTTCTCGAACGGCTTCAGGTAGTTGCCGGCGAGAATGTCCAGGCACGACTGCTCGATGACGGCGCAGGCCGTGTTCTCTTGGACGAGGATCACCTTGACCCACCCCGTGGTCTCGATCTTGGTGCCGAGCCTCTTCCCGGTGACGGGGTGCCTCACCGCATAGGCCACGTGATGCAGGGTGTAGAGGTCGCCGGCCTTCACGCCGGCGTTGCTGCCCTTGTTGAGGTAGACGATGTCGCGTTCGGACAGCGCCACCTTGTCGCTGCCCTGCTCGGAGCCGAGGAGGTAGAGGCTCTCGTCCTCCCTGTTCTGGAGGACGTACTGCGCGCACTGCAGTGACAGCTCCTCGGTCACGGGCCCGAGGGCCGCCGCCGCTCCGGCGCCGGCCTCGCCTTGCCCCGGAACGCCGGCGAGAACGCCCTCCTCGCCGACGCCCTCCGGGCCTCCGGCGCCCGGAGCCTGCCCGGCCTGCTCGGCGACCATGGCCAGCTTCGGCAGGACGATCGGGTCGCCCGGGTAGATCCAGTGCGCATCGGTGATGTACTTGTTCTGGTCCCAGATCTGGGGCCACAGGTACGGGCTCTTGAGGTAGCGGCTGGCGATGTCCCAGAGCGTGTCGCCGCGCACCACCACGTAGTAGGCCGCGCCCTCCGGGATCGCCGTGGGGAAGGACGTGTTCTTCGTCCAGTGGGGAGCGATCGTCGCCGGTCCCGTCTGGATGCCCGCCGGCGCGTCCTGCGCGAGGACGAGCCCCCCCGCCAGCACGAGTGTCACGAGACCACCCAGAATGAGCTTCGGTCTCACAGCCTCTCCTCCCGGACGGATCGTCCCCCGTCCTCCAGAAGCCCCGCGCCTCCACACCAAGACCCGGGCCCTGGCGAACGGTATCAGGAAGAAAGGCTTTTCGTCAAGAGGTCTTCGCGCGATTCCTCAAAGTGACACTTGAGGTCGGTCCTATCCCGGCGGCGGGCCGGCCGGGACCTCCACCGGCGGCGTCTTGGGTGGGGACGGTTTCCCTTTCGGGGGCACGCCGTCTTTCGAGGGCACGCCAGCCGGGGTCTTCGCGGGGACGGCGGGGACGCCGGGGGGCGGGAAGCTCGCTTCGAGCTTCTTGGCCTCCGCCGCGAACGGGCTCTGCGGATAGTCAGCCTGGAGGCGGGCCAGGTGGGGACGGGCCTCCGCGTAGCGGCCTGCGTTCCCCAGGCACGCGCCCAGCCGGAAGAGGACCTCGTCGAACCTCTCGAAGTCGGGGTAGTCGGAGACGATCGTCTCGTAGCGCCCGATGGCGGAGCGCCAGGCCTGGCGCGTCCTCTGGTAGAAGTAGCCGACCATGAAGTGGGCGCGGGCGAGCTCCTGCCGGCACTGGTGGATCCTCTCGCGGGCCGGCTCGATCCAGGTGGACTGCGGGTACACGTCGAGCAGCCTCTGGTACTCCTCGAGGGCCTGCTCGGTCGCCGTCTGGTCGCGGTCCGGGCTGTTCTTCTGCTTGAAGTACGACTCCGCCGCGCGGTACTGGGCGTAGTCGGACTTCGGGTGCTGCGGGTAGAGGGTCAGGAACTCGCGGTAAGAGGAGACGGCGAGGACGTAGTTCCCGGTCCCGCCCTCCTCGAAGTAGCTGTCGGCGAGCGCGATCCGGGCGTCGGGCTGGTGCTCGCTCTGGGGGAAGGCGTCGATGAGCCGCCGGAAGTACTGCCGCGCAGACCCCCAGTCCTTCTTCGCCACGGCCTTCTGCCCGGCCTCCCAGACGATCTGGTCGGAGGCGCTCGACAGTGCCTCGAGGTCGAGCTGGTGGCCGGCGCACGCCGAGAGGAGGAGCACCGCGGCGGCGGCGAGGGCGCGCTTCAAGGCAGCCCCCGAATCCACTCCCACTCGCGGCGGAGGCCCTCGGCGAGGGGGACCGTCGAACGGAAGCCGAGGTCGCGGCGGGCGGCGGTGGTGTCGGCGAAGGTGTCTCTCATGTCGCCCTTCTGGGCCTCCTGGCGCTGGATGCGGAGGGGCCGCGCCGTCACGCTCTCGATCACGCGCAGGACCTCGTTGAGGGCCACGCGCTCGCCTCCCCCCACGTTATACACGGACCCGGGGCGGCCCGAAAGCGGGGCGGCGCGCACCGCGCTCACGATGTCCGCGACGTAGGTGAAGTCGCGGGTTTGCCGGCCGTCCCCGAACACCGTCACCGCCTCGCCGTCGCGGGCAGCCTTGAGGAAACGGTGGAACGCCATGTCCGGGCGCTGGCGCGGGCCGTAGACGGTGAAGAAGCGCAGGCTCACCGTGGGCAGGCCGTGGTTCCGGTGGTAGAGGACCGCGAGGTGCTCGGCCGCGAGCTTGGTGACGCCGTAGGGCGAGATGGGCTGGCACGGCCCGTCCTCCCGCAAAGGGAGGGCGGGAGCGTCGCCGTAGACCGACGACGACGAGGCGTAGACGACCCTCGGGCGGCCCGCCGCGAGCGCGGCCTCGAGGAGGCGCTGCGTGGCGAGCACGTTGTGGTCCGTGTAGTGGACGAAGTCCCGTCCCCACGACGCGCGCACCCCGGCCTGGGCGGCGAGGTGATAGACGTGCTCGGCGCCGTCGAGGAGCGGACTGAGGTCCGCGTCCTGGAGGCGCGCCTCGACCAGGCGGAACCGGGCGCTCGCCCGGAGCGCGCGAAGGTTCGCCTCCTTGATCGGCCGGGGGTAGTAGTCGGTGAAGCAGTCGACCCCGACGACGTCGTGGCCGTCGGCGAGGAGGCTCTCCGCGACGTGGGAGCCGATGAAGCCGGCGGCGCCGGTGACGACGACCTTCACCCGATCACCCGGCCGCCGCGATCAGGGCGCGGACGGCGGCCGCGGGGTCCCCGCCGGCGAAGGCGGCGGCACCGGCCACGATCGTGTCGGCCCCCGCCTCCACGACGGCCCGGATGTTGCCGAGGTGGACGCCCCCGTCCACCTGGATGCGCGCGGAGAGCCCGCGCGCCCGGACCGCCGCCCGGAGCCGCCGGATCTTGTCGAGGCTCGAGGGGAGGAGCTTCTGCCCCGCGAAGCCGGGATTGACCGACATCACGAGCACGAAGTCCATCTCGGGCAGGATCTCCTCGAGGGCGCCGATCGGGGTGGAAGGGTTGAGAGCGACCCCGGCGCCGACGCCGCGCTTCCGCAGGTGGTCGAGCGCCCGGTGCAGGTGGGGGAGGGCCTCGGCGTGGACGCTGACCGAGGAGGCGCCCGCGTCCACGAACGCGTCGAGGTAGCGCTCGGCGCTCTCGATCATCAGGTGGACGTCGATCGGCAGGCGCGTGGCGCGCCGGCACGCCTCGACCACCGCGGGCCCGAGGCTGATGTTCGGGACGAAGCGGCCGTCCATGACGTCCACGTGGATCAGGCCGGCCCCGCCGCGCTCGACCGCCGCGATCTGGTCGGCGAGGTGGCCGAGGTCGGAGGCGAGGATGGAGGGAGCGAGGTTCATGAGGCCCCCTTGCTGACGTCCAGGCTGAGCGTCGCGCGCGGGCTCACGGGGTGCCCGGCGAGGGGAGTCTGGCGCAGGACGATGCCCGGCTCCACCCCGGGGTAGGTGCGGTACCGGACGTCCGAGACCTTGAGCCCGGCCGCCTGCAGCGCGGCGATCACCACCCCGGCCTCACGCCCGATGAGGTCGGGCATCACGTAGCTGGCGCCGGCGGGCCCCCGGCTGACGAGCAGCGAGGCCCCGCCGGAGGAGAGGTCGGCCTCGCCGGGAGGCGGTCGCTGCACGAGCACGGTGCCCTCCGTGGCCGTGTCCTCGATCTCGACGACGCGGGCCACGGGGACGCCCGCCTGCTCGAGGGCGATGCGGGCGGTCCGGGCGGACCCGCCCTCGATCGGCGGCACGGAAACGCGTCGGGGCCCGAGGCTCACCCACACCCGCACCGCCCGGTGCGCCTTCAGCGTCCCCCCTGGCGGGGGCTCCTGCGCAACGACGTGCTCGGCGGGCACGGCCGCGTCGTGCCGCCGGCCCTCGATGCGGAGGGCGAGCCCGCGCTGAGCGGCGAGCGCGTTCGCGTCGGCGAGGGCGCGGCCGGCCAGCGAGGGCACGGCCACGTCGCGGGAGCTGAGGACGACCCGCATGGTGAACAAGGCGCTCACGGCCAGCACGGCGAGCAGGGCGGCGCCGAGCAGTGCGTTCCGGGCGACGAGTCGGAGGATCTTCGAGGGGCTCAAGGCGTGAGACGCGCGGGGAGGCGCGAGCGGTCAGGTTACCACATCCCTCGCCCTCGGCCCGCCCGGCGGAGTCGGGCGGCGAAGAAGGCGTCACCGCGGTGGTGCGCGGGGTCGACGCGGACGAAGTCCCCGGCGCGGAAGGGATCGGCCCACGGCGGGAAGCCCTCGGTCTCGAACTCGGGGTGCTCCGCCAGGAACGGCCCCACGACGTCCTCGTTCTCCTCGGGCTCGACGGAGCACGTCGCGTAGACGAGGCGCCCGCCCGGGCGCACCAGCGACGCGACGCTCTCGAGGAGCGCGCGCTGCCGCGTGGCGTGGCGGGCGAGATCCTCCGAGGCGAGCCGCCAGCGGATGTCGGGGTTGCGGGCCAGCGTCCCGAGGCCGCTGCAGGGCGCGTCGAGCAGCACCGCGTCGAAGGCGGAGGCGAACGGCGGGCGCAGCGCGTCGGCGGCGAGCGGGGAGACGTTCGCCGCGCCCCAGCGGGTGCGGAGGCGGACGAGGGCCGCCAGCCGCTTCGTGGAGGCGTCGGCGGCGATCACGCGGCCGCGGGCGCCGGCGAGGTCGGCCATCAGCAGGGCCTTGCCCCCCGGCGCGGCGCAAGCGTCGAGGACGAGGCCCTCGCTCGCGCCTACCTCCCGCTCCAGACCGCCGAAGAGGAATA
>JBGPQQ010000214.1:0-6231 GCA_041489115.1 Vicinamibacteria bacterium
ATGCTGCATCGGATCCGGCCCTATGAGGTCCACAGGGGCGACACCGAGAAGGTCCACGACCGGGCGATCACCGCGATCGCCGGCGTGCTGGAGCGCCCGGGCGTGGCGCCGGACACGCGCCTGCGGCAGCTCGAGGCGGCCCTCCAGGTGGCACGCGACGCGTTCAGGGGGGTGAGCGTCCGCTACACCCAGCGCCCCCTGATCGGCGTCGTGGGCGAGATCGCCTGTCGCCTCACGCCGTCCATGAACGACGATATCATCCGGAGCATCGAGGAGCGGGGCGGCGAGTGCACGCTGGCGCACATCGTCGAGTGGGTCTTCTACACGAACACCGAGCACCAGAGGCGGCTGCGGCAGGAGGGACGCAGGTTCTCGAAGGCGATGCTGGCCGCCAAGATCTCGAACTACATCCAACACCGGGACGAGCATCGGCTGTCCAGGATCTTCGCTAGCGACTTCCGCGGCTACGAAGAGCCGCCGATCCAGCGGGTGCTCCGCTACTCCGAGCCGTACCTGCCAGCCGCCGGGGCACTCGGCGAGATGACGCTCAGCGTCGGCAAGACGGTGTTCCACTACCACCAGGGCTGCGACGGCGTCGTCGATGTCTCCCCGTTCGGGTGCATGAACGGCATCGTCACCGAGGCGATCTACCCACGAGTGAGCGCGGACTGCGACGACATGCCGATCCGCAACTTCTTCTTCGACGGCACCGGCACGAGCCTCGGACACGTCATTGGCGTCTTCATGGAACTGGCCCGGTCGTACCAGGCCCGGAGGAAGGTCGAGCGCGTCTACCCATCCGGGGTCCGGAGCGCGCACCAAGGGATGGACTTCGTCACGTTCTTCTCCAGGGCAGGGAAGCCGAGATGGTAGGCGGCTCCCTCAGTCGTGGGCCGGTGGCGTCAGGGCCGGCATGGCCGGCGGCGGCGACGCGGGTGCGGAAAGATCGGAGTTGTAGACGTCGAGGATCACCTTCCAGCTCCCGTCCCGCTGCTTCTTCCAGATCTCGACGTACTTGCCCTTGTCGCCGACGGGCTCGGCGGCGCCGGGCGGCGTGAAGCTGATCTGGTACGCGCCGTGAACGTAGGCGAGGTCGTTCCGCCCTTCGAGGGCGAGGATCGTGAACCGCACCTCCTGGAAGGAGCCGGACGAGCGAAGGAGGGCTCCGATCGCCTCCCGGCCCGTCACCGTCGCGTGGTTCGGGGGGAGGACCCTCGCGTCGTCGGCGTAGTAGAGCTTCACGTAGGCGTCCACGTCCGAGGCGGGGGGCACGATCGTCCGCATGGCCTCCTCGACGACCTTGCGGACCTTGTCCTTGTCCGGCTCGGAGAGGTGGCCTCCGACGCCCGTGTGACAGGCGAGGAACGCAGCACAGGCGAGGCCCGCAACCGCGATGGGCAGAGGAGCGCGCTTCATGACGGCCCTCCTTTGTTCGGGGTCGGAGGCCACGCTACGCCCGCCGGCGGGCGGGTGTCAACGGGAGAACGGGGCGTCGGCCGACACGAACGTCGCCGTGGTGAGGAGGCCGTCTTGAAGTGGGGCGTATGCTCGGAGAGCCATGGCACGCAGGCTCTGCCTCATCAGCACCTCGACGGTCTTCGGCACCCGCTACCTCGAGCACGCCTTCCCGGAGCTCCGCGACGCGCTGGGCGACGTCCGCCGGGTCCTGTTCGTCCCCTACGCGCTGCAGGACCGGGACGCCTACGCCGCGAAGGCGCGCGCCGCGTTCGAGGAGATGGGCTACGGGCTCGACTCGCTCCACGAGGCGTTCGACCAACGGCGCGCGATCGAGAAGGCCGAAGCCATCTTCTGCGGCGGGGGGAACACGTTCCGCCTGCTGAAGGCGCTCTACGAGCTCGAGGTCCTGCCGCTGATCCGCCGCCGCGTGGCGGAGGGCATGGTCTACTCGGGCGCGAGCGCGGGGTCGAACCTCGCCTGCCCGACGATCCGCACGACCAACGACATGCCGATCGTCGAGCCGCCGTCCCTCTCCGCCCTCGACCTCGTCTCCTTCCAGATCAACCCGCACTACCTGGACCCCCCGCCGGGATCGGCCCACATGGGCGAGACGCGCGAGACGCGCATCCGCGAGTTCCACGAGGAGAACGAGGTCCCGGTGGTGGGCCTGCGCGAGGGGGCGATCCTGCGCGTCGAGGAGGGATCCGTCCTGCTGAAGGGCGTGGCCGGCGCGCGGATCTTCCGGCGCGGCGAGGAGCCGGTCGAGGTCGTGCCGGTCGCGCCGATCGAGTCGCTGGTCGAGCCGGGCACCAGGCGCTCCGCCTGACCGCGATCCCGATCCAAGTCGTTGATGTGAAGAGGGATGCGGCTGTGCTCGATGGCGCAGGAATTGCGCCCGGCGGCGATGCCACAAATGAACTACGAGGATGAGAAACCGGCAGCATTCAGCCGGAGGGCGACGGTTCGGTAGGATTCGTGCACTCCGTTCCATTCGGAGCCTTTCAAGGACGCGGTCGTCCCTCCGCCTCTCTCGAAAGACCGCGGCGCGTCCGAAACGACACAGGGGGCCCCATGGCTCGACTCGACGCCGAGATGCTCGACCAGATCCTGACGACGCTCCGGGAGTACGCCGAGAAGAACCTCCCGACCGCGAAGCTCCTCGAGATCGAGCTCGGCCACGACTTCCCCGAGAAGATCATGAAGGACCTCTACGACCCGGGGCAGATCGGCCTCCACCTGCTGACCATCCCCGAGGAGTTCGGCGGCCTCGGGGGGGGGGCCTACGACATCTACCGCGTCTCCGAGGCCATGGCCTCGATCGACCTCGGGATCGCCACGGGCGTCCTCGCCACCTTCCTCGGCACCGACCCGATCAACGTCGGCGGCACCCCGGAGCAGAAGGCCCTGTGGCTCGGGGAGCTGGCCGAGCACGGCCACTTCTATGCCTACGGCGCGACCGAGCCCCAGGCCGGGAGCGATCTCGGGGCGCTGGCGACGGCCGCGGTGCCGGTCGAGGAGAACGGGACGGTCGTCGGCTACAGGATCAGCGGCCGCAAGCAGTGGATCAGCAACGGCGGTGTCGCCGACCGCTACACGATCCTGGCCAACGCCCCGGGCGGGCCGAGCTGGTTCCTCGTGGACAAGGGAGCCGAGGGCTTCACGGCCGGCAAGCCCGAGGACAAGCACGGCATCCGCGCGTCGAACACGGCCGCGCTCTTCCTCGAGAACGTCTACGTGCCCGCGGACCGCCTCATCGGCAAGGTCGAAGGGAAGGGCCTGGCGCAGGCGCAGGCCGTCTTCGGCTACACGCGCCTGATGGTCGCGGCCTTCGGCCTCGGCGCGGGCTGGGAGGCGCTGCGGCGGGCCATCCGGTACTCGCAGGAGCGGGTTCAGGGCGGCGGGCCGCTCAGCCAGAAGCAGGGCTACACGCACAAGCTGCTGGTCCCGAACGCCTGCCGGCTCGAGGCCTCGCGCGCCTACATCGAATGGGTGGCCGAGCGGCTCGACGCCGGCGAGGACGACCTCGCCACCGAGGGCGCCGTGGCCAAGTACCTCGCCACCGAGGCCGGCAACAAGACGGCGGAGGACGCGATCCAGGCGCTCGGCGGCTACGGGTACACGCGCGAGTACATGGTCGAGAAGATCAAGCGCGACGTGCGCATCACCACGATCTACGAGGGGACGTCCGAGATCATGGAGTGGACGATCGCGCGCGACCGCTGGCAGCTCCACCTCAAGAGCCGGGGCCAGTACTACCTCGACTGGGCCGCCCGGGCCGAGGCGCGCCACGCCCAGTCCCCAGGCGTCGGGGCGGGCCTCGCCGCGACGGCCCTGCGGTCGCTGGCCGCGCTGCTCGAGCGGGCCCGCCTCGACCGCCTGACCCGCAACCAGCACGTCCTCTTCCGCCTCGGGGAGCTGATCGCGTACGCCGAGACGGCGGCCCTCTTCGCCGAGCGCGCCGCGACGGCGCCCACGAAGGCGAGCGGCCTCGAGCCGGCGACGCTCGAGGCGATGGCCCGGGTCCACTCTCGCGAGGCCGCGCTCAAGGTGGCGAGCGAGGGCCTGCGGTGGGCGATCGGCGCCGGGCAGACCGACCCCTCTCTCCCGCGCCTCCTGAACCTCGAGGCCGCCGTCGCCGCCCAGGCCGGCCTCGTCGAGGACATGGACAGGATCGCGGCGGACCTCAACCGGGCCTTCCCGGCGAAGTAACGGAGCAACGGTGATGAGCGATCGAAGCGAGCGAGCCGTCGCGATCGTGGGGCTCGGGGCCATCCTGCCCGACGCCCCGAGTGCCCGGGCCTTCCGCGACAACGTGTGGGCGAAGAAGTACTCGATCACCGAGGTTCCGCCCGACCGCTGGAGCGTCGCCGACTACTACGACCCGGACCCCTCCGCGCCAGCGAAGACGTACAGCAAGATCGGGGCGTGGGTGCGCGGCTTCCAGTTCGACTGGAAGCGCTGGCACATCCCGCCGCGGGTGGCGGGGGCCATGGACGAGGGGCAGCAGTGGGCGATCACCATCGCCGCGGAGGCCCTCGCCGACTACGGCTATCCGGAGAAGAAGCTCGACACCGAGCGCACGGCCGTCGTCCTCGGCAACGCGATGGCGGGGGAGCGGCACTACCTCACCACGCTCCGCATCTCCTTCCCCGAGTACGAGAAGCTGCTCCTCGAAGCGAAGGAGTTCCTCGACCTGCCGGCCGAAGTGCGGACTGCGATCCTGTCGCGCTGGGGGGAGGTCGTCGCGAAGAGGCTCCCCGAGATCACCGAGGACACGATGCCGGGGGAGCTCTCGAACATCCTCTCCGGCCGCGTGGCCAACGTGCTCAACCTGCGCGGGCCGAACTTCACCGCGGACGCGGCCTGCGCTTCGACGTTCGCGGCCCTCGGCGCCGCGGTGGACATGCTCGTGGCGGAGCACTGCGACGCCGTCATCGCCGGTGGCGTCGACCGCAACATGGGCACGAACTCGTTCGTGAAGTTCTCGAAGATCGGGGCTCTCTCGGCGACCGGCACCCGGCCCTTCGGCGACGGGGCGGACGGGTTCGTCATGGGCGAGGGCTCGGCGGCCTTCGTCTTGAAGCGGCTCCTCGACGCGGAGCGGGACGGCGACCGGGTCTACGCGGTCGTGCGCGGTCTCGGCGGCTCGTCGGACGGCAAGGGCAAGGGCATCACGGCGCCGAACCCGATCGGGCAGCAGCTCGCCGTCCAGCGGGCCTGGCAGGACGCCGGCCTCGACCCGGTCACGGCCGGCCTCATCGAGGCCCACGGGACGAGCACGAAGGTCGGGGACGTCGTCGAGGTGGAGAGCCTGACGACCGTCTTCGAGGGTGCCGCGCGAGGCTCGATCGCCCTGGGCTCCGCGAAGAGCAACGTCGGCCACCTGAAGGCCGGCGCGGGAGCGGCGGGCCTGCTGAAGGCCGTCTGGGCGGTGCACGAGAAGATGCTGCCGCCGACGCTGCACGCCGACCCGCCCAACCCCGGCATCGACTTCGTCGCGACTCCCTTCGTGCTCAACCACGACCTGCGGGAGTGGAAGCCGGCGAACGGCCACCCGCGGCGGTGCGGCGTCTCCGCCTACGGCTTCGGCGGGACGAACTTCCACGTCGTGCTCGAGGAGCACGTGCCCGGCGCGCTCACGAAGGGGCAGCGGCCGGCGCAGGTGGCGGTGCCGGAGTCGCACGGCTCGGCCGCCAGGACGCCGCTGCGCGGCCTGCTCGTGCTGGGGGCGCCGTCGGTGGACGGCCTCCGCAAGGCCGTGGACGGCGTGCTCGCGCGGGCGAAGGACGGCCACGTGCCGCCCGTCGCCGTGCCCGATCCCGCCGACCTCTCGGCGCGGCAGCGCATCGCGATCGACTACGGGGACGGCCGGGAGCTCGTCGAGCGCCTGCAGAAGGCCCGGAAGGCCCTCGTCACCGACGCCGCGGCCACCTGGAAGGCCTTCCAGGCCCAGGGCGTCTTCCGCGGCAGCGGCCCCGCGCCCGGGAAGATCGCGTTCCTCTTTACCGGCCAGGGCAGCCAGTACGTGAACATGGGCCGCGACCTCGCCGCGGTTGACGCGCTCGTGGCCGGCGTCTTCGAGGAGGCCGACCGCGTCCTCGAGCCGATCCTCGGCCGCAAGCTGACGAGCTACATCTTCGTGGACCGCCACGACCCGCAGGCCCTCGAGCAGGCCGAGGAGGACCTGAAGCAGACCGCGATCACGCAGCCGGCGGTGCTGTCCATGGACACCGCGGTGTGCCGGCTGCTCGGCGAGTACGGGATCGAGCCCGA
>JBGPQQ010000215.1:0-6226 GCA_041489115.1 Vicinamibacteria bacterium
CGTTACCCCGGTGTTACCCCGCGTCCGGCGAGCCACCAAGGCTCGACCCGCAACTTCTTGCAGTGCTGGAGCCGGCGCTCGGGATTGAACCGAGGACCTGCTGATTACGAATCAGCTGCTCTACCGCTGAGCTACGCCGGCCGGGCAGGAGCCGGTTTCGCTGAAACCGGCAAACGGGAATCGTAGCAGAAGGGCGGAAGTCCGTCACCTCCGCGGAGAGCGCTACTCGAAGGACGCGTTCACGTCGTCGACGATCACGTGGGCGGTCCCGGGACAGCTGGGAGGGCGACAACTCCAACTGCTCGTCGTCAGCGCCAACCGGAACCACAAGATCTTGTGGATCCGCCGGACCGCCGGCCTGATGACAGAAATCGCTTGCAATAATGAGCAGTTAGACAGATATTGTTAAAGTACAAACGGAGAGTGATCTATGGGCCGAGTCGCAGCGCGGTTGCTGGTGGTGGGTACGGCCGTGTTCGCCCTCGCCGGGTGCAACGCAATCCAGGACAAGCTGACCCCGACCGAGCCCACGCCGACGAAGGCGACGCCCGCGCCGCTCGCGATCCCCGTCATCCTGACGACGGCGTCCCCCACGCCGACACCGAACCCCAACCCGACGCCCACTCCGAACCCCAACCCGACCCCCAACCCGACCCCGGCGCCGGTCGGCGGCACCTGCAGCCTGCCCCCGAGCAACAACCCCGATGCGCCCTGCTCGATGGGCAGCGCCTCCTTCCTCGGCCAGGTGGACAAGGCCATCACGCAGGTCACGCAGCAGCAGCCCGGCATCTTCGATTTCGACAACAAGAAGTGCGAGAACTGCTACTACGTCAAGAACCCCGGCAAGTTCACGGCGGGCGTCGTCGCGAACCTCAACGCGATGGAGCTCTGCGCCTACTACGACGGCGAGGAGCTGGCGGTCAAGAACTCGAACTCCTTCAACGACCAGTTCGACATCCTCGTCTCCTCGGGCCACATCCGCCGCGGCGAGGGCTCGTACCGCAACACCTGCCGTCCGTCCTGGTTCTGAGGCGAGCCGCCGTCCCGGCGGCCTTTACTCCCGCCGCTCATCTTTGATATCGTCCGGCACGGTTTCGGGATCGCGGCCGCGTCGCGTCCGCGCTATCCTGATCATCTCGCGGGAGCTCCCCGGTGCCCACCGTCCCTCCCACTGCCGACTTCCTGACCCAGCACGCGAGCGTCCTCGTCTTCCTCGCCGCGATCGTGGGGCTGATGGTCTTCGTCCTGGCGCTCTGGAAGGTGCTCCGCCCGGAGCGCTTCAGCGAGGAGAAGACGACCACCTACGAGTGCGGCGAGGAGCCGGTGGGGAACGCCTGGATCCAGTTCAACATCCGCTTCTACGTCTTCGCTCTCATCTTCGTCGTGTTCGACGTGGAGGCGGTCTTCCTGCTGCCCTGGGCCACCGTCTTCCGCGAGCTCGGGGCCCTCGCCTACGTCGAGGGGCTGGTCTTCATCGGGATCCTGGTCGTCGCCCTCGCCTACGTCTGGCGCAAGGGCGACCTCGCCTGGGTGCGCCCCGAGGACAGGGCCTGAGGGAGACATGTCGGAAGTCAAAGGCCTGATCCACAACCGCTTCGGCGACGGGCTCGTGTTCACGAGCGCCGACCAGCTCATCAACTGGAGCCGCAAGAACAGCATCTGGTTCATGACGTTCGGCCTCGCCTGCTGCGCCATCGAGATGATGGCCACGGGCGCCAGCCGGTACGACACGGAGCGCTTCGGGATCATGCCCCGCGGCACCCCGCGCCAGTGCGACCTCATGATCGTCGCGGGCACGGTGACCCTGAAGATGGCCACCCGCATCAAGCGGCTCTACGCCCAGATGCCCGAGCCCAAGTACGTGCTGTCGATGGGCTCCTGCGCGAACAACGGGGGGCCGTACTGGCGGCACGGCTACCACGTCCTGAAGGGCGTCGACGAGATCATCCCGGTCGACGTGTACGTCCCCGGCTGCCCCCCGCGGCCCGAGGCGCTCCTCTACGGCCTCCTGAAGCTGCAGGAGAAGATCCAGGAGGATCGCGTGACCCGCAAGCGGGGCTACACCGTCGGCAGCCTCGCCGGGGCCCGGCTCGACGGCGCCTCCGACCGCCCGGTCGAGAAGTAGCCATGGACGCCAAGGCCATCCACGAGACGCTGGTCGCGAAGTTCGGGGAGAAGATCACGGGCGCGGGCCTCGAGGCCGCGTCGCCCTTCGCGGTGGTGGCGGCGGAAGCGATCGCCGAGGTCGCGGCCTTCTGCAAGGCCAGCCCCGAGCTCGCCTTCGACAACCTGATGTGCCTCGCCGGGGTCGACTACCCGAAGGAGACGCCGCCGCGGATGGAGGTGGTCTACCACCTCTACTCATACACGCATCTCCACACGTTCGCCCTCAAGGTGCACGTGCCGCGGGAGAACCCGGCGGTGCCCACGGTGGAGAAGACCTGGGGGGTCGCCAACTGGCACGAGCGCGAGGCCTGGGACCTCTTCGGCATCGCCTTCACCGGTCACAGCGACCCGCGCCGGATCCTCCTCCCCGACGACTGGGAGGGGCATCCCCTGCGCAAGGACTGGCAGGACCCCGAGTACTACAACGGGCTGCACGTGAAGCCGACCCCGCAGATGGCCGACCGCGCCCTCGCCGGCGAGGCGATCGGCGTGGGCCCCTTCGACTTCACGCCCAAGAACGCGCACGTGGACGAACCGTGATGGCCACCCCCGAGACGATCGTGAACGACTGGGACCCGGACGGCCTCGACACCGACGAGATGATCCTCCAGATGGGGCCGCAGCACCCCGCCACCCACGGGGTGCTCCGGGTGGAGCTGCGCACCGACGGCGAGATCGTCAAGGCGGCCCGCCCCCACATCGGCTACCTCCACCGCTGCTTCGAGAAGCACTGCGAGAACGTGGACTACCCCGGCGTCATGCCCTACGCCGACCGCATGGACTACTGCGCGGCGATGGGCAACACGCTGGGCTTCGCCCTCGCCGTCGAGAAGCTCAGCGGCATCCAGGTGAGCCCGTACGTCGACACCGTCCGCGTGATCATGGCGGAGCTGCAGCGGATCGCCTCGCACGCGGTGGCGGTGGGCACCTACACGATGGACATCGGGGCCTTCACCCCGTTCCTGCACCTGCTGCGGGACCGGGAGAAGATCCTCGACCTCTTCGAGTGGACCTGCGGCGCGCGGCTCCTCTACAACTACAACTGGGTGGGCGGGGTCAGCCACGACCTGCCCGACGGCTTCGTCCGGGCGACACGCGACCTGCTGCGCGAGTTCGACTCCGTGACCTTCCCGGAGCTCCTCGACCTCATCATCCACAACCGCATCTTCGTGAAGCGGCTGGCGGAGGTGGGCGTCTGCTCGCCGGAGCTCGCGATCTCCTACGACCTCACGGGGCCGAACCTCCGCGGCAGCGGGGTCCCCCGCGACCTGCGGAAGGACACCCCCTACTGCGGCTACGAGAATTACGCCTTCGACGTCTGCGTGGGCCAGGGCCAGTACGGGCCGAAGGGCTCCTGCTTCGAGCGGAACTGGGTGCGCGTCGTGGAGATGCGGGAGAGCTCGAAGATCCTCCACCAGGCGCTCGACCGCCTGGAGAAGATGGAGAGGACGGACGTCCACGAGAAGGTGCCGAAGCGGGTCAAGCCCCCGAAGGGCGAGGTCTACTTCCGCACCGAGGCGCCGCGCGGCCAGCTCGGCTACTACGTCGTCTCCGACGGCAACGTGAACCCCTACCGGGTCAAGGTCAAGAGCCCCTGCTTCACCGCCATGAGCGCCTTTCACCGCCTGGCGAAGGGCATGATGATCGCCGACATCATCGCCCTCATCGGGAGCCTCGACATCGTGCTCGGCGAGATCGACCGGTGAGGGGCTGATGGACGCCACCTACGAATACCTCGTCTGGCTCCTCCCCGCCGCCGCCCGGTGGCCTTCCTGGCTGGTGGTCGCGATCATCGCGGCGCTGCCCGCCCTCGCCTGCTTCACCTTCATGGCCCTCGGGCCGCTCATCTACGTCTACGCCGAGCGGAAGATCTCGGCCTTCATGCAGGACCGCATCGGCCCGAACCGGGTCGGACCGATCGGGCTCCTGCAGACGCTCGCCGACACCGTGAAGCTGCTCTTCAAGGAGGCCATCTTCCCGAAGAAGGTGGACCGGAAGCTCTTCGTGCTCGCGCCGCTGCTCGTCAACGTGGGCGCGTTCATGCCCTTCCTGGTGATCCCGTGGGGCGGCCGGTTGCAGCCGGCCGACCTCAACGTGGGCGTCTTCTACGTGGTCGCGATCGCGAGCCTCTCCACGGTGGGGCTCATCATGGCGGGCTGGGCCTCGAACAACAAGTACTCGCTCTTCGGCGGCATGCGCGCGGCGGCGCAGATCGTCTCCTACGAGATCCCGGCGCTGATGATCCTGCTGGTGCCGGTGATGATCGTGGGGAGCCTCTCGCTCCAGGACATCACGCGGGCCCAGGCCGGGGGGCTCCAGAACTGGTTCCTCTTCCGGTACTTCCCGATCATGCCGGTCGCCTTCGTCACGTTCTTCGTGGCCGGGCTCGCGGAGGTGAACCGCGCGCCCTTCGACATCCCGGAGGCGGAGAGCGAGCTCGTGGGCGGGTTCCACACCGAGTACAGCGGCTTCTTCTTCGCCATGTTCTTCATGGCCGAGTACACCGAGATGTTCGTGTTCTCGGCGGTGGCTTCCGTCCTCTTCTTCGGCGGCTACCTCGCCCCGCACCCCGCTCTGCAGCAGATCGGCTCCCTGCCGCTGGGGTGGTTCTGGCTCTGGTGCAAGGCCTGGTTCTTCGTCTTCGTGATGATGTGGCTGCGCTGGACGCTGCCCCGCTCCCGCGTCGACCAGCTCATGCACATCGCCTGGAAGGTCCTCCTCCCCATCGCCCTCGTGCTCGTGGTGGTTGTGGGCGGGCTCATCCTCGTGCCCGCGACCGCCAACGGCTTCTTCTGGGACCGCTGGGTGGGCTGGCCGCTCACGATCGGGCTCGTCGCCTTCCTCTTCTACGTGATGGTCCGCGCGCTGCAGTGGAGTCGTCGCCGCGCGCAGGAGCTCGCGGCCGCCCCGCGCGCCGCGGGGCAGGCGGTGACGCCATGAGGCAGTGGTTCAAGGGCGTCTGGGAGGGTTTCTTCACGGTGCTCGTGGGGATGCGAATCACCTGGCGCCACCTGTTCACCTACCCGGTGACGCTGCAGTACCCGACCGAGAAATGGCCGCTCCCGCCGAGGAGCCGGATGCGGCTCTTCATGAAATACGAGGACTGCATCGGCTGCGGCCAGTGCGTGCGCGCCTGCCCGGTCGACTGCATCTCGCTCAAGGCCGAGAAGCGGCCGGCCGACGCCCCGCCCATCTGGGCGGCGAACGGGCAGCCCATCAAGCTCCACGTCGCGGTCTTCGACATCGACATGTCACTGTGCTGCTACTGCAACCTCTGCACCTACCCCTGCCCCACGAACTGCATCTACATGACCCCCGAGTACGAGTTCGCCACCTCCGACCTCACCCAGCACCTCTACCGCTTCGCGAAGAAGGACGCCGCGTTCATCACCGAGGACCCGAAGAAGAAGGCCGCGGCGGCCGCCCCCGCCGAGGCCGCGGCTCCCCCCGCGACGCCGCCGGCGAAGCCGGCCGGAGTGACGCCATGAACGCCGAGGCCTTCGTCTTCTGGGTGTTCGCGATCGTGACCGTCGGCTCCGCCGCGGTGGTGGTCCTCTCCCGGACGCTCATCTACAGCGCCTTCGCGCTCCTGTTCACCTTCTTCGGGGTGGCCGGCCTCTACGTGCTGCTCGGCGCCGACTTCCTGGCCGCGACGCAGCTGCTCGTCTACGTGGGCGGCATCCTGGTGCTTCTGCTCTTCGGCGTGATGCTGACCCACAAGATCTACGACCTGGACCTGCGCTCCGAGCTGGGAAGCGCGTGGGACTGGCTCGGCCCGGTGTCTGTCGCGGTCGGCCTGTTCATCATCCTCTCCGCGGTCGCGGTGAAGACCGAGTGGATGGGCGTCCCGCGGCCGCCGGCGCCGACCACGCGGGAGATCGGCCGGCTCTTCCTGGGACAGTACCTGCTGCCCTTCGAGGCGGCCTCCGTCCTCCTCCTCGTCGCCCTCATGGGCGCGGCCATGATCGTCCGCCGCCGGAGGGACGCATGATCGGCCTCCAGCACTACCTCGTCCTCTCCGCGGCGCTCTTCTCGCTCGGCGTACTCGGCCTGCTCGCCC
>JBGPQQ010000216.1:0-6208 GCA_041489115.1 Vicinamibacteria bacterium
ATCGACGACGCCGGCGAACACGCTGCTCGGATAGGTGGTCCGGAAGCGAATGGCGCGGGCGCGCGCTTCGTCGGTCCGACCTTCGCGCGCGAGCGCATCGACAGCGAGCGCTTCACGTTCTTCGGCGAGTCGCCCGTGTGGATGGCTCTTCGCGTGGGCGTCGAGCGCCTCGAGAGCGGCGGCGCTCATGATGCGCTCGACGAGGTCGGGATCCCAGGAGGAGGCGAGGCCGATCGGGATGGGGAAGTGCGTACCCTTCGGCGCCGCGAGGCCGTGGAGCGCCTCCTCGTGCGTCATCGCGGGGATGCCGAGGCGGGTCGTCTCCCGCAGCCACTTCTGCAGGTCGTTCATGAACCGGCCGCTCTCGCGGGGACCGCGGACGCCGGGGCCCTGACCGCCCGTGTCGCGGGCCTCGCTCGGGCGCGCGATCTGGCCGATCCCGTGCGGGATCGTGGTTTTCGCCTTGTCGGGGGCGAAAGCGCCCTTCTCGTCGGAGAGCCCGCTCTTGTTCCAGAGCGCCGTCACCTGCGCGACCTTCTCCTCGAGCGTCATGCGCGAGAGGAGATCGGCCACGCGCTGGTCCGCCGGGAGCGAAGCATCCTTGTAGGGGGGCGTCCCCGGGGCAGCGGCCAGCAGCAGCACGGGCGCGGCCAGGGCGACGAGGGTCCATCGGACAGGCCGGGGGGGCTGGAAGCGTGGGATCATGGGTCGGATTCTCCTTGCCGAACCCCGGAGGCGGGCTCGAAGCGCCGACGGGAGACCATTCTAACGCCGCCGCCGGCGGGCACAATCCTCCGAACGCTTCGGAGGGGGGAGTATGGTCGGTCGAGAAGGAAGGGCGGCTCTTCGTGTTCGCGGCCCTCGTCGAGGGGCCCGAAGCCGAGCTGGCTCTCGTGCGCCGGTCGAACCTCGTCAAACCGGGCCGCCGGGGCCTCCGGCCGTGGTACGGTTTCCCTGCACCAATGAACGTGGGGAGGTGCGCGATGCGGTTCATTCCCTCCATCCTGGCTCTCGTCGTCCTCGCGTGGGCCGCGGCCTGCACCGCGAAGGCGCCCCAGGCGAAGGCGTCACCGAGCCCCACAGGGGGCCTCGCCAACGGCTCGTTCACGGCCGAGTTGAACGGCTTCCGCATCCACTACGAGGTCCACGGCCAGGGGCCCGTGCTCATGGCCCTCACGAACTCGTGGGGGCTCTCGCTCGAGGCCCTGAGGACCATGTATCGCCCGCTCGAGGAGAAGCTGACCCTCGTCTACTTCGATCCGCGCGGCATGGGCGGCTCGGGCCCCGTGCGCGAGGACGCCGACCGGGGCCTCGCCGCGGTCCGTGCGGACTTCCAGGCTCTGCGGACGCACCTCGAGCTCGAGAAGGTGAACGCGATCGGCTGGTCGAACGGGGCCATGAACCTCATCCTGCTCGCCGCCGAGCACCCCGAGACGCTGTCCTCGGCGATCTTCGTTCACGGCATGGCGAGCCTCGGGCCCGAAGACGTGAAGGCGATGCAGACGCAGCACCCGGAGCTGATGAAGAGCTACGGCGCTCTCCTGGCCGCGGTGGCGAAGCCAGGCCTCTCGGTGGCCGAGCAGACTGCCCTGCAGCGGAAGATGTGGCTCGCGGACTACTTCCCGACCCTCTGCGCCGATCCAGTGAAGGGCAAAGCCCTGGTCGCGGAGGTGTTCTGCGACGCCCAGCTCAGCTGGCCGCACGCCGCATACGCGAACAAGGAGACGCCGACCTTCGACGCGCGAGACCGACTCGCCGCCATCCCCGTGCGCAGCCTGGTTATCGCAGGGGCCCATGACATGCTGCCGCCGGAGCGGGTGAAGGTGCTGGCCGACGGGCTCCCCCACGCGCAGTTCGTGGTCTTCGAGAAGAGCGGCCACTTCTCGCCCGTGGAAGAGCCGGACGGCTTCAAGGCCGCCGTCTACGGGTTCCTCGGCGTGGGCGGGGGCACGTCGGTACCCCAGGCCCGCTGAAGGGCGTCCGGGTGGTATCGTCTCGCCTCGAACCCTGGGAGGTCCGATGCCACGCCGCGTCCCGTCCCTCGTCGCTCTCGTCGGAGCTGCCGCCGTCGCGGTCCTCCCCCCGGCCGCGGCCGGCACCGAGGCCACCGATCCCGTCCGCGCGCGCTACACCAAGTACGAGTACCGCATCCCGATGCGCGACGGGGTGAGGCTGTTCACCTCGGTCTACGTTCCCAAAGACGCGGGAAAGGACAAGCGCTACCCGATCCTCCTCACCCGGACGCCGTACAGCGTGGCGCCGTACGGGAGCGACGCCTACCGCGACAGCGTGGGCCCCTCGGACGCGGCGGCGAAGGAGGGGTTCATCTTCGCCTACCAGGACGTGCGGGGCCGGTTCATGTCCGAGGGCCAGTTCGTGGACGTGCGGCCGTACAACCCCGCCAAGGGCCCGAAGGACGTGAACGAGTCGAGCGACACCTGGGACACGATCGACTGGCTGCTGAAGAAGCTGCCGTGGGACAACGGCAAGGTCGGGGTCTGGGGCATCTCGTACCCGGGCTTCTACGCGGCGATGGCCGCGATCGACGCCCACCCGGCGCTCGCCGCCGTCTCGCCCCAGGCCCCGATCGCCGACTGGTTCATCGGCGACGACTTCCACCACAACGGGGCCTTCTTCCTGCCCCACGCTTTCAACTTCTACACGAGCTTCGGCAAGCCGCGGCCCGAGCCGACCACGAAGTGGACGCCGCGCTTCGACCACGGCACCGCCGACGGCTACGAGTTCTTCCTCCGGGCGGGGCCGATGCCGAGCTTCGACCGGAAGTACCTCAAGGGCGACGTGGCCTTCTGGAAGGAGGTCATGGCCCACGAGAGCTACGACGCCTTCTGGCAGGCCCGCAACACCCGGCCGCACCTCAAGGGGATCCGGCCCGCCGTGCTCACCGTGGGCGGCTGGTTCGACGCCGAGGACCTCTTCGGCGCGCTCGAGACCTACCGCTCGATCGAGGCGCAGAGCCCCGGCATCGCGAACCGGCTCGTAATGGGCCCCTGGCCGCACGGCGGCTGGTCGCGGGGCACGGGCGAGGCGCTCGGCAAGGTGACATTCGGCCAGCCGACCTCGAAGTTGTTCGAGGAGCAGATCGAGCTGCCCTTCTTCCGTTACTACCTGAAGGGCGGCGACGACCCGAAGCTGCCCGAGGCCTACGTCTTCGAGACGGGCGCGAACGCCTGGCACGCCCTCGACGCGTGGCCGCCGCGGGAGGCCCGGCCCGTCGCCCTCTACCTCTCCGCGCACGGCCGGCTCTCGAAGGAGCCGCCGGCCGAGGCCGCCGAGGCCTTTGACGAGTACGTCTCCGATCCCGCGAAGCCCGTTCCCTTCATCGAGGACGTCGACATCGAAATGGAGCGCGAGTACATGGTCGCGGACCAGCGCTTTGCCGCGCGGCGGCCGGACGTCCTCGTGTACCAGACGGAGCCGCTGGAGGAGGACCTGACGATCGCCGGGCCGATCACCGCCAGCCTGAGCGTCTCGACGACGGGAACGGACTCCGACTGGGTGGTGAAGCTCGTCGACGTCTACCCGGACGACTACCCGCTGCAGCCGGGCGAGGCGACGGGCGACCGGGACCGCCCGGCCCACTCGAAGATGGGCGGCTACCAGCAGCTCGTGCGCGGGGAGCCCTTCCGCGGGAAGTTCCGCAAGAGCTTCTCGCAGCCCGAGCCCTTCGTGCCGGGGCAGGTCGAGACGGTGGAGTTCACGATGCCGGACGCCTTCCACACCTTCCGGCGGGGGCACCGGATCATGGTGCAGGTGCAGAGCAGCTGGTTCCCGCTCGTCAACCTGAACCCGCAGACGTTCGTGAAGATCAACGAGGCGACGGAGACCGACTTCCGGAAGGCCACCCAGCGCGTCTGGCGGACGAAAGCCCAGCCGTCGCTCCTGCGCCTGAGCGTCGTCGGCGGGCAGCCCCAGGAGTGACGTAGCACGACGGTCGACCTGTGGTACTGTGAGACTGTGACAAACATCACCGTCTCCGTGCCCGACCACGTCTACCGCCGCGCGCGGGTCAGCGCCGCGGCACGCGACACGTCCGTGAGCGCCCTCGTGCGCGACTTCCTGGCCGGGCTCGGGAACGAGGAGCCCGAGTTCGAGCGCCGGAAGCGCCTCCAGGCGGAAGTGCTGGCGTCGATCGGGCGCTTCCGGGCCGGAGGCCGCCTGAGCCGCGACGAGGCGCACGACCGCGATGCGCTTCGTTGACACGAACGTCCTCCTGTATGCGGTCAGCACGGTGCCGGGCGAGGCGGCCAGGGCCCGGGTCGCCCGCGACGTCCTGGAGTCGGACGACCTGGCCCTGTCCGTCCAGGTCCTCCAGGAGTTCTACGTGCAGGCGACGAGAGCAGGCCGGAAGGACCGGCTGACCCACGAGCAGGCCGCGCTGCTGATGGAGTCCTGGCTTCGCTTTCCGGTGCAGGAGACCACGGTCCCGCTCGTGCAGGCGGCGCTCGAGACGAAGCGGCGTCACCGCCTGTCGTACTGGGACGCCGCCGTCATCGAGGCGGCGCGGCTCCTCGAGTGCGATACGCTCCTCTCCGAGGATCTCGCGGACGGTCGGGACTACGACGGGGTGAGAGTCGAGAACCCGTTCCGTCGCTGACCCGTCCATCGGGCTCTTGCGGGCGGCGCCAGCCCCGGTGTACACATCCGCTCGGTCAACGAAGGAGGGTCGCATGGCGCGGATTGGCGTGGCCGTCATCGGGGCCGGTTTCATGGGCGGGGTGCACACCGAGGCGCTCCGGCGGGCGGGGTGCGACGTGGTGGGCGTGCTCGGCGTCTCGGACGCCGAGTCGCAGAAGTTCGCGGCGGCGATGGGCGTGCCGAAGGCCTACCGCTCGCTGGCCGAGCTCCTGAAGGACCCGGCGGTCGAATCCGTCCACATCGGCACGCCGAACAAGCTGCACTTCGAGATGGCCAAGGCCGCGCTCGAGGCCGGCAAGCACGTGCTGTGCGAGAAGCCGCTGGCCATGAACTCCAAGGAGACCGCCGAGCTCGTGGCCCTCGCTCGCAAGCACCCGAAGCAGGCCGCCGCCGTCAACTACAACATCCGCTTCTACCCGCTGTCGCTCGAGGCCCGCGAGCGGGTGCGCGGGGGCCAGCTCGGCAGGATCCACCACGTGTCCGGCAGCTACGTGCAGGACTGGCTGCTCCTCGACACCGACTACAACTGGCGCGTGCTCGCCGCCGAGGGCGGGGAGCTGCGGGCGGTGGCCGACATCGGCACCCACTGGCTGGACCTCGTCCACGCGATCACCGGCCTCGAGGTCGAGGCCGTGTGCGCCGACCTCCTCACCGTGCACCCGGTCCGCCGCCGGCCGAAGGGCGAGGTCGAGACGTTCAGCGGCAAGCTCGGCAAGGAAGCCGACCTCGAGCCCGTGGACATCACCACCGAGGACTACGGGGCCATCCTCCTGCGTTTCAAGGGCGGGGTGCGGGGCACGCTCGTGGTGTCGCAGGTGACCGCGGGCCGGAAGAACAGCCTGCGCTACGAGCTGGCGGGGGAGAAGGGCGCTCTCTACTGGAACAGTGAGAACCCCGAGGAGCTCTGGATGGGCCGGCGCACCGGGCCGAACGAGGTCCTGATGCGCGACCCGTCGCTTCTCTCCGGCCCGGCGCGCGCCGCGATCGGAGTCCCCGGCGGCCACGCCGAGGGCTACGCCGACACCTTCAAGCAGCACTTCCGGGCGTTCTACGGCTACATCGCGAAGGGCGACTTCTCGGCACCGCCCCCCTTCGCCACGTTCCAGGACGGCCACCGCGAGGTCGTCCTGTGCGAGGCGGTCCTCGAGAGCCACCGGAAGGGCGAGTGGGTGAAGGTCGCGGGGGTGGTGTGATGAAGCTCGGGTTCGTCTCCGCGATCGTGCCAGACCTCGAGCTCGAGGAGGTCCTGGCCTTCGCCAACGCCGAGGGCTTCTCTTGCGTCGAGCTCATGTGCTGGCCGAAGGGGAAGGCCGAGCGTCGCTACGCCGGCGTCACCCACGTGGACGTGGCGACACTCGACGAACGCGGGGCCAACCGGGTGCGCCGGTTGCTCGACGAGCACGGCGTTTCGATCAGCGGTCTCGGCTACTACCCCAATCCGCTCGTGCCCGACACCGACGAGGCCGGATCGTACGTCGAGCATATCCAGAAGGTCATCCTTGCGGCGGAACTGCTCGGCGTCCGCCAGATGAACACCTTCATTGGCCGCGAC
>JBGPQQ010000217.1:0-6191 GCA_041489115.1 Vicinamibacteria bacterium
CATGTGCTCCTGATGCACCCCGCCGTGCAGGAGACGGTCGTGGCCGGCGCGCCCGACGCCTACCGGGGCGAGACGGTGAAGGCCTTTGTCGTCCTGCGGCCGGGGCAAGAGGCGAGCGCCGACGAGATCACCGGCTTCTGCCGGCTCCACCTCGCCGCCTTCAAGATCCCGCGCCAGGTGGAGTTCCGCGCGGAGCTGCCGAAGTCGCTCGTGGGGAAGTACCTGAGGCGCGTCCTGGTCGAGGAGGAGAAGGCACGCCTCAACGCCGGGGCGAGGTAGGATCGCGCCCGCCGCCCGCTGACACGCCGTCGGTGCCCGACGGCTAGAACTCGACGGTGGCGCCGAAGAGAGGGATCAGCGGCAGCATCGTGTCGCGGTCGAGGCGGACGCGGCCGGTCACCGGGTCGACGCTGTCGATCTCGTTGTAGCGCTCGTTCTCGTGGTCGAGGAGGTTCGCCACCTCGAGGAAGAGGTCGAGGGTGACGCGCCCGCGGGTGAAGCGCTTCTCGCCCCGCACGTCCCAGCGGCTGTAGGGGGACGGGCCGAACCAGTTGCGCTCGGCGGCCACGAACACCCCGTCCGGAGTCCCGCGCAGGAAGCCCGGGAACGGGAAGCCGCTGCCGTACCGGAAGGCCGTGGACAGGAGGGCGCTCTTCCCCGCGCGGGCGCGGAGGTACGCGGTCACGGTGTGGCGCTGGTCGAAGTCGGAGTCGAAGCGGAGGCCACCCGGGTCCTCGCGCCGCGCGTGGGCCCAGGCGTAGGCGAGGAAGCCGGAGAAGGGCCCGGCCCGGGCGGCGGCGAGCGTGACCTCGATCCCGCGCGAGGGCCCGGAGAGGGCGTTCCGGAGCAGCGCGCCGGGGCTCGGCCCGACGACGAGCCCGTTCTCCAGCCGCCAGTCGAGCTCGCGGTTGAAGACGAGGCCGCTCTCGGACTGGTGGTAGGCCTCGACGCGCAGGCGGAAGGTCGCGGGGAGCCGCTGCTCGACGGCGAGGACGAGGTGCCGCGAGCGCTCGGCGTCGAGGCCGGGGTTGCCGTTCTCTCCCGCGAGCTGCGCGAAGCGCGGGAACTGCGCGTAGGAGCCGAACGCCGCGCTGAGCCGCGTGCGCTCGGTGAGCGCCACGTCGAGCGCCGCGCGGGGGAGCGCCACCGTCTCGCCCGTGCGGTCGAGGTGGTCGACCCGCCCGCCGACCGTGACGGAGAGCCGCCCGCCCGGGGCCGCCCACGTGTCCTGCACGAAGGCGCCCCACGGCCAGCCGTCGAGCCCGTAGTCCTCCAGAACGCGCGGGGCCTGGAGCCGCGAGTCCCACCGTCGGGAGAGCACGTCCTCGCGGATCCGCCGGGCCTCGAAGCCGGCCTCGAGGCGGTGCGCGCCGCGGCGCCAGGCCGCCTCCGCCACGAGCCCGGCCTGCCACGACTCGGAGGAGAACCGCTGGAAGCCGTCGGTGTCGCGGTTGTCCCCCGTCTGGCGCAGCAGGAACGCGGTGGCACCGGCCGACCGCGGGCCGGAGGCGCCCCGCCACGAGAGGTGGAGGAGGCCGGTGCCCGCGGCGGCGGACTCCATGGCGTGGGGCGAGGGATCCGGCTCGGTGTTCTCGTACCGCGAGCGCCCGGCGAGCGCGAGCAGCGCGACAGTCTGCGAGGGCCGTGGCCTCCACGTGAGCCGCGCGGTGACGTCGTGGTAGCCGAGGGCGAGGCGCGGGTCGTCGTCCACCCGCTCGATGATGTAGTCGAGGTAGCTCTTGCGGGCCGAGGCGATCCAGGAGACCTTCGCCCCGATCGGCCCCTCGAGCGTCGCGAAGGCGCCGGCCGCCCCGAGGCTGGCCTTCCCGTGGAAGCCGTCGGTCCGGCCCTCGCGCGTGCGCACGGCGAGCACCGCCCCGACGCGGTCGGCGTAGCGCGCCGGGGCCGCCCCCGTCATCAGCGACACCGAGTCCACGACGTCGCCGTTGAAGATGGTGAGGCTGTACCCGTCGTTGATGTCGCGGATCGTGTGGAACGGCGCCTCGAGGCGCACCCCGTCGATGTAGAGCCCGGCCGCCCCGAAGCCGCTGCCCCGGGCGGCGAAGCCGGCGTTGAACTCGTCGTTGGCGGCCACCCCGGGCAGCGCCTGCACCGCGCGCAGGGGGTCGCTCGCGGCGATGCTCGAGAGGGCCATGACCTCCGCGCCCTCGTAGCGGCGCGCGAGCGGCGGCGTCTCCGCGGCGGGCGACGAGGCATCCGGCGTCACCGTCACCGACTCCGCGTGGCGGGGCGGCTCGCGCTCGAGCGGGACGAGGAACTCCCGGGGCGCGGTGCCGAGGGCCAGGGCGACCGCGAAGGGCCGGTAGCCGGGGGCGCTCACCCGGAGGACGACCGATCGCCTCGCGAGCCCCACGAAAGCGAAGCGACCCTCGGGGTCGGTCGTCGTTTCGCGGCGGCCGTCGGACACGCGAACGCGCGCGTCCGGAACGTCCTGTCCGGTCCGCGCGTCCACGACGTGGCCGCGCAAAGTGATGCCTCCGCTGCCGTCGGCGTGCGCGACAGCCGGGACGAGAAGCGCCAGGGCGAGCGCGAGGCGAAGGATGGGAGCCCCCGGTCGGCCGTGCCGGGACGGGCCCTTCGCGCACCGTGCCGGGCGTTGCGCCGAAGCGAAGCTCCCTCCAACTCCACTCCGGCACGTGCCCGGCCGGCCCGCTCGGCCCCTCGCCGGCACGGCCGCGCACAGAATACGCAAACCCGATGCCGGCCGCGACCGCGAGGCCGGCCCAGCGTCTTCAGCGAGTTGCGGTGGCCGGGCGCGGGCCGCGTGTCCGATTCCGTGACAGCCGGCTGCCGTGTCAGCGGCCCGCCGGCGCCGCCTTCATCTGCTCGGCGAGCTTGCGGAGGTTGCGGGCGAGCTTCTCGGCCTCGACCCGCACGTCCTTGAAGCTGTAGTTGAACGGCCGGGTCGTCTTGCCGAGCACGAACGCGCCGTTCATCACCTCGGCGTTGCCCTGCCCCCGGCCAACGGAGTCGATCCGGATCACGAGCTCTGGCGCCTCGCCCGGCTTCGCGAAGCGGAACTCGTCCTTGCGCGCCTCGAGGGCGGCGCGGAGCTCCTTCGCCCAGGTCCGCACCGTGGCGTCCCCGCTCGCCGCCGCCTGGACCTGGACGGCCATCGGGACGACCTTCGCGGGAGCGGCCGGCGCCGGCGCGGGGGGCGCCTGGGAGGCCGGCGCCTGGCCGGCGAAGAGGGCGGCGAGAGCGAGCGTCACGAAGGTCATGACCCGAATCCTCCCGCGGCTGCCACTCCGGGCCGCCGCGTGGTTGAACCTAGCACGAAATGGCGGGGCGTCCGAGGAGGACCCGGCAGAGGCGGTTCGAGATGTAGCGGGCCTCGCCGTCGGCTCAGGAGACAAGCCGGTCCTCGGGGAGCATGGCGTTCGCCGGCAGCTCGGGGAGCGTCGCGAGCTCGCGGTAGAGCGGCACGAAGTCCGGCCGCGTCGCCTCGAAGAGCCGGTCGAAGCTCTCGATCACGAAGTAGGTCTCCTGGAACGCGTCGATGCGGTAGAGGCTCCGCATGACCCGCTTCAGGTCGAAGGCCAGGCGGCGCGGCCTCGGGCTGTGGACGGCGTGGTCGATCTCGCTGGGGGAGGACAGGATCCCCGCGCCGTAGACGCGCAGGCCCCCCGGGGTACGGACGAGGCCGAACTCGACCGTGTACCAGTAGAGCCGGGCCAGCCACTGGAGCGAGCCGAGCCCCTCCGCCTTGAGCCCGCCCCTCCCGTAGGCCTCCATGTAGTCGGCGAACACCGGGTCGAAGAGCATGGGCACGTGGCCGAAGAAGTCGTGGAACACGTCGGGCTCGACGATGTAATCGAACTCACGCTCTTCGCGGATCCACCAGGTCACCGGGAAGCGGCGGTTCGCGAGGTGCTCGAAGAACACGAGGTCGGGCACCAGCCCGGGAACGGCCACCAGCCGCCAGCGGGTGGCCGCCCCCAGCTGGCGGTTGACGACCTCGAAGCGGGGGATGCCCGCGGCGTAGTCGAGTGAGCGGAGGGAGGCTTCGTACTCCCCGCAGGCGCGGCCGGGGACGAGCTCGATCTGCCGGCGGTAGAGGCGGCGCCACCGGTCCTGCTGGGCGTCCGTGTAGGCGGAGTAGTCCTGCTCGACGGTGTAGTCGGGCCGCATGCGGCGGTAGTCGCCGCGCAGGCCGTGAACGGACTCGCCATAGTTCGCGGGCCGGTCCGCGCTCATACTGCCCTTTTCTCCCGAGGAGCTGCTGGTCGAATCGTACCCGATCGCCGCGCCCGGCGGCCATCCCGTGACGAGATTTCACACCCCCGTGGCCCCGGGGCTTGCGGAATGACCGGGGATCGGCGACGTTTAGTGCTGGCAGAGGTCCAAACCGGATGAAGCTTCGCATCGCCGTCTTCTCGGCCGGCCTGGCGCTGGGGGCGCTCTGGCTTCTCGGCCCCTTCCCCCGGGCCCGGGCCGCGGCGCCGCCCCCGGCCACTCTCGCCCGCGCCACGTTCGCCGGCGGCTGCTTCTGGTGCATGGAGGCGTCGCTGGAGAAGGTCCCCGGCGTCGTCTCGGTCACCTCCGGCTACGCGGGCGGGCGCGTGAAGAACCCGTCTTACGAGCAGGTGTCCGCCGGCACGACCGGCCACGCCGAGTCGGTCCAGGTGGCCTGGGACCCCGCGCGGCTAGGCTACGAGCAGCTCGTCGAGGTCTTCTGGCGGAACGTCGACCCGACCGACCGCGGCGGGCAGTTCTGCGACCGCGGGAACCAGTACCGCTCGGCGATCTTCTACGACGGCGAGGCGCAGAAGCGTGCCGCCGAGGCGTCGAAGCGCGCCCTCGAGTCGTCGGGGCGGCTGCCGAAGCCGATCGTGACGGAGATCGTCCCGCTCGAGGCCTTCTACCCCGCGGAGGACTACCACCAGGACTTCTACAAGAAGAACCCGGTCCGCTACACGACGTACCGCGCGGGATGCGGGCGCGACCGGCGGCTCTCGGAGCTGTGGGGCCAGGAAGCGGTGCACGGTCCGGCCGCGGCCGGGACGAGCGGCTCGCCCCCGAAAGTCGGGGGGCCATACGGAGGGGGCTCGCCCCCGGGAGCCGGTAGGCCATACGGAGGGGGCGCGGGGGGTGCCGGGAAAGGGTGGGTGGATGTGAAGCAGGGACGCTGGACGAAGCCGGCCCCGGACGAGATCCGGAAGGCGCTGACGCCGCTGCAGTACAAGGTGACGCAGGAGAACGGGACGGAGTACGCGTTCCGCAACGAGTACTGGGACAACCACGAGCCCGGGATCTACGTGGACGTCGTCTCCGGCGAGCCGGTCTTCTCCTCGCTCGACAAGTTCGACTCGGGCTCGGGGTGGCCGAGCTTCACGCGGCCCCTCGAGAAGGCGAACGTGGCGGAGCGGACCGACCGCTCGCTCGGGACTGTGCGCGCGGAGGTGCGCTCGCAGCACGCCGACTCCCACCTCGGCCACGTCTTCGACGACGGCCCGAAGCCCACGGGGCTCCGCTACTGCATCAACTCGGCGTCACTGCGCTTCATTCCCCTCGCGAAGCTCGAGGAAGCGGGGTACGGAGAGTACAAGAAACTGTTCGACCGGGCCGCCAGCAAATAGGCAACCCTCGGGGGTCTGGGGGGGTGGAACCCCCCCAGATCAAAGAAAGCCGGGTTCAGCCTGGCCGTGAATGCTGGCCAGTCCCCGGGCGGTTGGACTACGAGCCGTCGCGGCTCGAATGTCCCCGGGATGCTGGACGACGAACCTCAGCAGACCGTCACGATCAGACCGTCGTCGGCCACGGCGAAGTCGAAGAAGCGGGCTCGTGGGTTGGGTGGCTCGGACGTCAGGCGGCGCCGCACGGCGTTGGCATCGGCGGGCGACCTCGCCACCAGGAGCAGGAACCCGCCGCCGCCGGCTCCGAGGAGCTTCGCCCCGGAGACGTGCTCGGCGACGCTCTCCAGCATGGCGTCGATCTCGGGTGTCGTCGAGTCGGGGTCGATCTCCTTGTTGAGGTTCCAGGCCACGTCGATCAACCGCCCGAAGCGTGAGGCATCCTTCGCCGCGAGCGCCGCCGCCATCTGCGGCGGGAAGGCGTGCAGCTGCCGGAGCGTCTCCATCCCGGCGCGGTCGCGGTCGAGGTAGTTGCCGACCACGGTCTGGAGGATGTTCTTCGCCAGCCGCCGGAGCCCCGTGTAGTAGAGGAGCGTC
>JBGPQQ010000218.1:0-6178 GCA_041489115.1 Vicinamibacteria bacterium
CCCCTGGGGCGTCTACGGGCTGCTCTCGCGGCACGCGCGGCCCGGCTCCCGGGTGCACCCTCTCCTCGTAGCTCCCGAGCGCAACTTGAGCCCGGTGCACGGGACGGCGCTCGTCGCGCCCACGGGCGAGCGGACGATCCTGCTCGTCCACGACGAGGGCTCGCGCCGGTGCCGCGTGGAGCTCGAGCTGCCCCCGCCGCTCCGCGCGAAGCGGTGGGAGAGGGTGACGACCGACCGGGTGCGGATCCAGGAGCCGCTGCCCGCGCTCGAGCCGGCGGACGCGGCGAAGCTGCCGGTCGTCCTGAACCCGTTCAGCCTGACCGTTCTCCACGCTCCGGAGTAGCGGGCGCTGGGGGAGGGCCTCCGCGGGGGTGCTAACATTCGGAAAATGCACCGCCTCCCTCTCGGGGACGACCACTTCCACGACCAGTGCGGCCTCTTCGGTGTGTTCGGCCACCCGGAGGCCGCGCACCTCGCCTACATGGGGCTCTACGCGCTCCAGCACCGCGGCCAGGAGTCGGCGGGCATCGCGGCGGGCGACGGGAAGAAGCTCCGCCTCGAGAAGGGCATGGGCCTGGTCAACGACGTGTTCACGGAGAGCCGGCTGGAGTCGCTCCCCGGCGACCGCGCCATCGGCCACGTGCGCTACTCGACCTCGGGCGACACCGTGGCCTCGAACGCGCAGCCCTACCTCATCGAGTGCCACCGCGGCCCGATCGCCGTCGGCCACAACGGAAACCTGGTCAACGCTGCCATCCTCCGCCAGGAGCTCGAGGCGGCGGGCTCGATCTTCCAGTCCACCTCCGACACCGAGGTCATCCTCCACCTCTACGCGCGCAGCCACCGCGAGCGGCTGGAGGACGCGGTCGCGTCGAGCCTCTACAAGGTGATGGGGGCGTTCTCGCTGGTGTTCCTGACGCGCGAGGCCCTCGTGGCCGCGCGCGACCCATGGGGCTTCCGGCCGCTCGTCGTCGGACGGCTCAACGGGGCGACGGTCGTCGCCTCGGAGACCTGCGCGCTCGACCTCATCGACGCCGAGTACGTGCGCGACGTCGAGCCGGGCGAGGTGCTCGTGGCGGACGCGGACGGCGTCCGCTCCTTCAAGCCCTTCCCGCCGGAGCCCGCCGCCCACTGCGTGTTCGAGCACGTCTACTTCGCCCGCCCGGACAGCCTGGTCTTCGGCCGCACCGTCCTCGACTCGCGCCTCCGGCTCGGCCGCCAGCTCGCTCTCGAGGCGCCCGTCGATGCCGACGTCGTGTGCCCGATACCCGACAGCGGCATGGGCGCCGCCCTGGGCTTCGCGCGGGAGAGCGGCCTGCCGTTCGAGTGGGGGCTCATCCGCAACCACTACGTGGGCCGCACCTTCATCCAGCCCCGCCAGGGCGAGCGCTCGCTGGGGGTCAAGATCAAGCTCAACCCGGTGCGGCAGGTGATCGAGGGCCGGCGCGTCGTGCTGATCGACGACTCGATCGTGCGCGGCACGACCTCGCGCAAGATCGTGCGCATGGTGCGCGAGGTGGGGGCGCGCGAGGTTCACATGCGCATCTCGAGCCCGCCCACGACCGGCCCCTGCTACTACGGCATCGACACCCCGCTCAGGAGCGAGCTCATCGCCTCGTCCCACACCGTGGAGGAGATCCGCCGCTTCATCGGGGCGGACAGCCTCGCCTACCTCTCCCACGAGGGCCTGCTGAAGGCGGTGGGGGACGAGACGGGGCGCCGGCACTGCACGGCCTGCTTCTCGGGCCGCTACCCGGTGGCGGTGACGGTGCCCGACGAGTCGCAACTGCGGCTCTTCGAGAAGGCGCGGGCCTGAGCGGCGCGGCCATCATGCCGCGTCTCCTCGCTCTCGGCCACGTCTCGCGCGACCGGCGCCCGGGCGGCGACGTCCTCGGCGGCTCGGTCACCTACGGCGCCCTCGCCGCGCGGAAGCTCGGGTGGGAAGCCGCGATCCTCACCACCGCCGGGCCGGATTTCGAGCCCGAGCGCGAGCTGCCCGGGATCCCGGTCTTCCTGCGCCGGTCGTCCGCGACCACGCGCTTCGTCAACGAGTACGACGAGGACGGGACGCGCCGCCAGAACGTGACGGCGCGGGCGGACGACGTGGACCTCGCGCCGCTCCCGGACTCGTGGAGGGACCCCGACGTGCTCCTTCTCGGGCCGCTGGTGGGGGAGCTGGCCGGGGTCGGCGCGCCGGCGCTGGAGGCCGGCTGCGTGGGCGCGATCGCCCAGGGCTACGTGCGCGCGATCGACGCTTCGGGGCAGGTCTCCGCGCGCGAGTGGGCGCGTCCGGAGCGGGACCTCCTCGGCGTGCACGTCCTCTTCCTCTCCGAGCACGACCTGAAGGACGCCGGGAGTCGCGCGCGGGAGCTGCTCGCCCACGTTCCGATGATCGCGCTTACCCGCGGCTGGCGGGGCCTCACCCTGCTGACCCGGCAAGCGACCCACGAAGTGCCCTCGCTCCCGCGACCGGAGGTGGATCCCACGGGCGCGGGCGACGTCTTCGCCGCGGCGTTCCTCGTCCGCTACCAGGAGGCGGGCGACCCGCTCGAGGCCGCCGCGTTCGGCGCCTGCGCGGCCTCGTGCGCCGTCGAGGGCGTCGGGGCCACGACCCTCGGCGACCGCGACGAAGTGCTCCGCCGCATGGCCCTCCGGGAACGGATGATCGACACCGGCGACTGGGACGAGTAGACGCGCGTCCGGAGCCGCCGCTACCTGCTTGCCCCGCGACGTTGGCGCAGAGCGGGGTGGTCATCGGCCGTGGCTTGGCCGTGGCCATCGGATGTGGTCTGATGCCTGGGCGCGGGGATGGGCGGGCCCTTGATGTAGCGGTCTGCGAATCTCAGGAAGGTCGGCCAGTTGGGGCCGGGGGTGTGCCCGCCGCTGTGCTGGCGGAAGGCCACGTCGCCGTCGATCAGGGGGGTCTCGATCTGGGGAAACTCGGTCGTCCCCATGTCCTTCTTGCCCAGCAGCCGGTACACCGGGCCGGCACCCACCGCCGCCAGGAACATGCCCTTGGCGTCCACCCATCCATCGCCCGCCGTGGACGAGCCGCTGCTGATGAACACCGGTCGCGGTGCGCACAGGGCGACGAGCTCCGTCTGCTTCTGGCCCCCAGTCCACGCTCTCTCCCTGCTACGATGACCCTCGCACCCGGAGGTTGGCCATGAGCAGCCGGCGACTCGCCGTCCTTCTCACCCTGGCGCTAGCCGCGTCGGTGGCGTCGGCGCGCGGGCAGGCCCCGGCCCCCCGGCCGGCCCCCAAGCCGGCGAAGCCCTCGGCCCCGAAGGAAGCGCCGGTCCCTCCCGGCACCGAGGCGGTCGTCGAGACGGCGAAGGGGACCTTCACGATACGGCTGCTGCCCGACGTCGCCCCGAAGTACGTCGCCCTCTTCGTCAAGACCGCGAGAACGGGCGGCTACGACGGGACGACCTTCCACCGCATCATCCAGGGTGGGATCATCCAGGGCGGCGACCCCCTGGCGAAGGACCCGGCGAAGGCCTCTCTCTACGGCACGGGAGGGCTGGGGCTGCTGCCGGCGGAGTTCTCCGAGCGGCCGTTCGTGCGCGGCACCGTGGCCGCGGTGCGGAAGCCCTCGAGCCCGGACAGCGGCGGCCGACAGTTCTTCATCTGCCTGCGCGACCAGCCCTCGATGAAGGGCCAGTACACGATCTTCGGCGAGGTCGTCTCCGGCATGGAGGTCGTGGACCAGGTCAGCACGACCCCGGTTGAGGGCGACAGGGCGAAGGAGCGGGTCGAGATGAAGGTCACGATCCGGGAGCCGGCGACCGCGCCGTGAGCGCGAGGCACCGAGGAGCGAAGTGACCCCCGTTTCGGACCCTGCCCCCGCCGAGGCCCCGCGACCGGAGCGCCGCACGCCGGCTGCCCCGGAGTGGGAGAGCTGGGACGACGAGCGGCTCCTCGACGTGCGGATGTGCGACCTCGGGGTCCGCATCCGGGATAGCTTCGTGGAGCCGTTCCTCCGCCAGGTGAGACGCGAGATGCGGCAGCGGGGCCTGCGGCTGCGGCCCCACTTCTGGCTGTCGGACGAGTGGTTCTGCCCCGACGGAGTCCCCGGCGTCGCGATCCCGTTCTACCTCGCGCACCCGCGCCTCGCGCGCCTCGAGCAGGCGCAGCTGCTCGAGGTCGAGGGCGGGACGCCCGACTGGTGCCTGCGCATCCTGCGCCACGAGGTAGGCCACGCCCTCGAGAACGCCTACGGCCTCCGGCGCCGGAAGCGGCGCATCCAGCTCTTCGGCAAAAGCTCCGAGAAGTACCCGGAGGACTACGCCCCGCGGCCCTACAGCAAGAGCTTCGTCGTCCACCTCGAGGCGGGCTACGCGCAGAGCCACCCCGACGAAGACTTCGCGGAGACCTTCGCGGTGTGGCTCACCCCCGGCTCCGACTGGGCGCGCCGCTACGCGGGCTGGAAGGCGCTGCGGAAGCTCGAGTACGTGGACGCGCTCATGAGGGAGGTGGCCGGGCAGGAGCCCCGGGTGCGCGGCCGGCGCGAGGTGGAGCCGCTGGGCTCCCTGCACAAGACGCTCCGCGAGCACTACGAGCAGCGCCGGCAGTCCTACGGCGTCGGCGAGCCCGAGCTCTACGACCGGGACCTGCGCCGCCTCTTCTCCGACGCACCCGAGCACGCCAGGAACCCGTCCGCCGCCCGCTTCCTGTCCCGCCTCCGCAAGGAGGCCCGGCGCCGGGTCCGCCGCTGGACGGGGAGCTACCAGTACCTGATCGACCGGGTTCTCGGCGAGATGATCGAGCGCTGCCGGGAGCTGAACCTGCGCCTCGCCTCGCCCGAGGAGCAGGCGAAGCAGGACTTCCTCGTCCTCCTCGCGGTGCGCGTCGTCAACGATCTCCACAGCGGGCGCCTCCGCCTCGCGCTCTGAGGGGGCCGAGTCCATGAAGAAGCAGCGCGTGCTCGCCCTCGTCGACGAGAGCCTGGTGCCCCCCGACGACGGCAAGGGCCACGACGTCGTCAACGCCCCCTGGAAGATGGAGTACGACGTGGTCCACACCCTCCGCGAGGAGGGCCACGAGGTCCTCCCGGTGGGGGTGGGGAGCGAGCTGGGGGTCATCCGGCGGGCCATCCAGGAGTTCCAGCCGACGATCGCGTTCAACCTGCTCGAGTCGTTCGCCGAGGTGGCCACCTGGGACCAGAACGTCGTCGCCTACCTCGAGCTGATGCGCGTGCCCTACACGGGCTGCAACTCGCGCGGGCTGCTGCTGGCCCGCGACAAGGCCCTCACCAAGAAGATCCTCGCCTACCACCGGGTCCCGGTCCCGGACTTCGTGGTCGTCCCCCGCGGCCGGGCCATCCGCCGACCGCGCCGGCTGGGCTTCCCCCTCATCGTCAAGTCGCGCACCCTCGACGCCTCGATCGGCATCTCGCAGGCCTCGGTCGTCGAGGACGACGCGCGGCTCGAGGAACGGGTGCGCTTCATCCACGAGAGCATCGAGACGCCGGCCATCGTCGAGGAGTACGTCGAGGGCCGCGAGCTCTACGTCGGCCTCCTCGGCAACCAGCGCCTGCAGGTGCTGCCGACCTGGGAGCTCGACTTCTCGGGGCTGCCCGAGGAGGCACGGCGGATCGCCACCGAGCGGCTCAAGTGGAGCATGAGCTACCAGAAGAAGCACGGGATCACGACGGGGGCGGCGAAGGACCTGCCCGACCCGCTCGTCCGGAAGATCGGCGGGCTGTGCAAGCGCGTCTACCGCAGCCTGATGCTGAGCGGCTACGCGCGGATCGACCTCCGCCTCGCCGCCGACGGGCGGATCGTCGTGCTGGAGGCCAACCCCAACCCGCAGCTCGCCTACGGAGAGGACTTCGCCGAGGCCGCCGAGAATACCGGCATCGATTACGGGCCGCTCCTCGAGCGGATCATGGCCCTGGGGCTCGCCTGGGAGCCCGGCTACCTGGGGTAGCGGTCACTCGGCCCGCAGCACCTCGAGGGGCGGGCGACGCCAGACCTCGGTGCTGCCCGACAGGCCCACCGCGACCGTCAGGCCGAGCACCGAGACGAGGAGGCCGAGGAGCGCGGGGCCGGGAAGCGCGAACGAGACGCCGAACACGAAGCGGGCGAGCGCCCAGCCGGCGGCCGTGGAGAGAACGATCGCCGCGAGGGCGGCGAGGGCCCCCAGGACCGCGTACTCCGCGAGCAGGATCCGCAGG
>JBGPQQ010000219.1:0-6175 GCA_041489115.1 Vicinamibacteria bacterium
AGACGCTCGGGCCGAAGCTGTACCGTGAGGGCGCTCAGCAATACCGCATCACCGCGAAGTACGGCATCGACTACGACTTCGCGAAGCGGAATCACCAGGCACCCTCCTTCTCGGTCACCGGCTCGATCGACCGCAAGGCGGGAAACGGCCGCTGGATGGACGAGTCGGGCGGGATGCTCCACGAGGACATCGCCCACCGCTTCCCCGAACTCGAGCCCTACCTCAAGTGGCACCTCGTCTCCGACCCGACCGGCTTCGACCACTGGGAGATCCTGCCCGGCCAGGGCGTCTACCAGGACCCCGTGCTCTACACCGCCACCGGCGAGACGACCTACCGCGGGCGCTACGTGACCGACGTGATCACGGACCTGGCGATCGACTTCATCCGGAACCGACCGAAGGACCGGCCCTTCTTCCTGATGTGCCACCACAAGGCGCCGCACCGGGAGTGGACGCCGGACGAGAAGCACCGCCGGATGTTCGCGGGCCGGACGATCCCCGAGCCGGAGACGCTTTGGGACGACTACGCCACGCGGACGGACGCGCTGCACGAGAACCAGCAGCGGGTGGCCGACGACCTGACGAACCGCGACCTGAAGCTCGAGCCGCCGCCGGGACTCGAGGGGAAGGACCGCGACGCCTGGCTCTCGGTCAAGCCGACCGAGGTGACGCTGGCCACGGGCGGCCCTGGCCCTCCGGCCAGGGCAAGGAAGACGACGACCCTCACCGGCGAGGCGCTCGCCCGCTGGAAGTACCAGCGGTACATGCAGGACTACCTGGCCTGCGTGCAGTCGATCGACGACAACGTGGGGCGGCTCCTCGACTACCTCAAGGAGAGCGGCCTCGAGCGGGACACGATCGTCGTCTACACCTCCGACCAGGGTTTCTTCCTCGGCGACCACGGCCTCTACGACAAGCGCTTCATGTACGAGGAGAGCCTGCGGATGCCGCTCCTCGTCCGGTGGCCGGCGGTCATCCACCCGGGCTCACGGGCCGAGGCCATGGCCCTCAACGTAGACTTCGCGCCGACCTTCCTCGCGGCGGCCGGGGTGGCCGCGCCGGCATCGATGCAGGGCCGCAGCCTCCTGCGGTTCCTCCATGGCGAGACGCCCCGGGACTGGCGCACCGCGATCTACTACCGCTACTACCACGACCCGGGGCACCACAACACGCGTGCGCACTACGGCGTCCGGACCGCCACCCACAAGCTCATCTACTTCTGGACGAAGCGGCAGTGGGAGCTGTTCGACTTGCGGTCCGATCCCGCCGAGCTGCGGAATCTCTACGGCCAGCCGGGCCAGGACGCGGTGACGGCCGAGCTGAAGGCGACGCTCGCGAGGCTCCGGAGCGAGCTGCAGGACGACGACCGCTTCGCCGACGAGCAGCCGCCGGCCGGGGTCGACGGCACGGTGGCGGCGCTGCGCGGGAAGTAGGGCGCGGCGATCAGGGCTCTTCTTCGTCGGGGGGCGGCTCGCCGGCCGCCGGCACGAGGGCCGGAGCGCCGGGCAGCCGGAAGCCGGGGCCGGAGCGGACGAGACCGACCTCGGCGAGGAAAGGCGCGAGGGGGCTCTCGGCCAGCGGCGGGCCCTCGCCCGCCCCCCAGCCGAGGGCCGAGCGGCCCGTGGCCTCGCACCAGCGGCGCAGGGCACGCGCGGCAGCCGCCGCCGTGCGCGAGCGGGCGGGTTCGTCGTCAGGCACGAGCGCCGTCACCTGCCGTGCGCCCCGGCTGACCACCGCCGCCACGGCCCCGTCCACGAGCACGACGTGCAGGCCCGCGGCCCGCGCGAGGCGGGCCTCTTCCGTCTTCGGCCACGCGAGTGCCGCGCCGTACGGGTTCGCGGGGTCGGCCGCGGCGAGGACGACGGCCCACGGCGTGTCGGGGTCGGGCTCCCGGAGCGCCCGGAGCCGGTCGAGAGCGCCCGCATCGGCGAACTGCAGGCCGCCGAGGCCGGCCACGAAGTAGCCGCGGCGGATGCGGCCGGCCTCCTCGAGGGCCTTCAGCACCGGGTACACCGTCGAGAAGCCGCCCGGCACCTCCTCGAACGCGACCGCGTCGCGCGTGAGGACGCCGTACCTCTTGAGGAGCTGCTCGGCGAGGGCTTTCATCCTCTCGGTGGCGCTCGGGGTGCGGCGCGGCACGGGCAGGAGGCTCCAGCGGCCCACCGCCGAGGGTGGGACCTGCCGGCGCGAGCGGAAGCTCGACACACGGCGCCTGCGCTCCGCGCGCACTGCGTGCGCGGCGAGGAAGGCCCGGAGCGCCTCCGGCGTGTCGTTCGTGACTTCACCGGCCCAGGCCAAGTCCCAAAGTGCGTCCTGCACCGGCCGGGCGAGCCCACCCCCGACCGCGTCGAGCAGCTCCCCAAAGAAAGAGGCCCCCTGCCGGGCGAGGTGGTCGCGGATCCGGTCGTGAACGTCTCCTCCGCGCACCGCGGGACGCTGTGAGGAGTGCGGTGTCGTGGGCTCGGGTCGCGGGGGGAGAAGGAGCGGGAGGTCGTCGGCGAGGAAGAGAGCGATCCGCCCGTCGCGGTCGCCGAGGGCGCCGAGGCCGACCCACACGACCTCGCCCGCGGCCGAGAGCGTGTCGAGGTCCTCCGGCCGGTAGCCGGGGATCCGCGCGGGCAGCACGTCGCGCTCGAGGATCGACGCGGGGAGCGCGGCCCCCTGCAGCTGCTCGACCACGTCGAGGAGCGCGTCGGGTCCCCGGCGCGTGGAAGGTGCGGTGGCGACGCCCTGCCAGTCCGCGAGCATCCGGGCGAGGGCCGTGGGCTCGGCCGGCTCGACCTGCTTGCGGAGCGCCGCGAGCGAGCGCCGGCGCAGCGTCGCGAGGACATCCGCCCCGCACCACTCGCGCCCGTGGCCCCCGGGCCGGAACTCGCCCTCGAGGACACGGCCGTCCTGCTGCAGCGCGGCGAGAGCCTCGAAGATGGCGGCCTCGCCCGTCGCGAAGCGCCGCGCGACGTCCGCGGCGGTGAACGGCCCGTGCGTGCGCGCGTAACGCGAGACGACGTCCCGCAGCGCGTTCTCCTGCTTCTCGAGGAAGGCGGCGGGGAGCCCCGGCGGCGGGGCGATGCCGAGCGCGTCGCGCAGGCGCCCTGCATCCTCGGCCGCGGCCCAGCGCTCCTCGCCCGCGACGCGGATCCGGATGGCCCGCCGCTCCCGCACGAGCGCGTCGAGCCAGGCCTCCGCCGCCGCCGCCGCCGCCCCGTCGGGGAGCGGCCGCACGCGCGCCGCCGCTTCCTCCATCGAGAGGTCGCCGAGGCGAAGGAGAAGGTCGTGGAGCCGCTCGGGGCTCGTGGCCTTGTGGCTCGCGTCGAGGCCCTGGAGCACGAGCTCCAGCTCGCCGAGGGCGTGGCGGTCGAGCAGCTCTCGCAGCTCCGACTCGCCGAGCAGCTCGCGGAGCTGGGCCTGGTCGACGGCGAGGGCCTGCGCCCGGCGCTCGGCGAGCGGGGCGTCTCCCTCGTAGAGGTAGTTGGCGACGTAGCCGAAGAGAAGCGACGCCGAGAAGGGCGACGGCGCCTCGGTGTCCACCGTGACGAGGCGGATCTCGCGGCGCCGCACGCGGGAGGCGATCTCCACGAGCCCCGGCAGGTCGAACACGTCGCGCAGGCACTCGCGGTAGGCCTCGAGCACGATCGGGAAGGACGGGTAGCGCGCGGCCACCTGCAGCAGGTCGTGGGCGCGCTTCCTCTGCATCCAGAGCGGCGTCCTCTGCCCCGGCTTGCGGCGCGGGAGGAGGAGCGCCCGGGCCGCCGCCTCCCGGAAACGCGCGGCGAAGAGGCTCGTCCCGCCCAGCTCGCGCACGACGAGGTCCTCGATCTCCTCGGGCTCGGGCAGGAGGTCCGCCGCCTCCGGCGGGCGCTCGCGCTCGGGCAGCCGCAGCACGATGCCGTCGTCGCTCCAGATCGACTCGACCTCGGCCTCGCCCGCCCGCCGCAGCCTCGCCTCGAGGGCGGTCGCCCACGGCGCATGGACCCGCCCGCCCCAGGGGGAGAGGAGGCAGAGGCGCCAGTCCCCCATCTCGTCGCGCGTCCGCTCGAGGACGATCGTCCGGTCGTCGGGGAGGACGCCCGTGGCCTCGCGCTGGTCCTCGAGGTAGGCGAGGAGGTTCTGAGCCGCCCGCTGGTCGAGGTCGTGGTCCCGCTGCAGGCGCTCGGTCGCCTCGTCCCGCGTCACCGCGAGGAGCTCGCGGGTGAGGCGGCCGATGGCGCGGCCCATCTCGACAGGACGCCCGCCGCGGTCGGCCTTCCAGAACGGCATCTTCCCCGGCTCGCCGGGGGCGGGGAGGACGAGCACTCGGTCGCGCGTGATCTCGGTGATGCGCCAGCTCGTGGCACCGAGGACGAAGACCTCGCCGGCGCGGCTCTCGAAGACCATCTCCTCGTCGAGCTCGCCGACGCGCTTGCCACCGCCGTCGCCGTCGGCGAGGAAGACGCCATAGAGCCCGCGGTCGGGGATGGTGCCGGCGTTCTGGACGACGAGCCGCTGCGTGCCCTCGCGGGGCTTCACCACCCCGCGGAGACGGTCCCACACGACGCGCGGCCGCAGCTCCGCGAACTCGTCGGAGGGGTAGCGGCCCGAGAGCATGTCGAGGACGCCCTCGAACTGCGCGCGGCCGAGGGTGGAGTACGGCGCGGCGCGGCGGGAGAGGGTGTAGAGCTCGTCCACCTTCCGCTCGCCGAGGGCCACGATCGCCGCGAGGTGCTGGGCGAGGACGTCGAGCGGGTTCTGGGGGACACGGGTCTCCTCGACCGCGCCCTCTTTCATCGCCTTCGTGATCGCGGCGCTCGCGAGGAGGTCACCGCGGTACTTGGGGAAGATGACCCCGCGCGAGACCGCTTCCACCTGGTGGCTGGCCCGCCCGATCCGCTGCATCCCGCTCGCGACCGAGGTGGGCGTCTCGATCTGGACCACGAGGTCGACCGCCCCCATGTCGATCCCGAGCTCGAGCGAGGACGTGGCGACGAGGGCGGGGAGGCGGCCGGCCTTGAGGGCGTCCTCGATCAGGAGGCGCTGGTCGCGGGCGATCGAGCCGTGGTGGGCGCGGGCGATCTCCTCCCCCGCCAGCTCGTTGAGGGCGGCGGCCAGGCGCTCGGCGAGGCGCCGGCTGTTCACGAAGAGGATCGTCGAGCGGTGGGCGCGCACGAGCTCGAGAAGGCGTGGGTGGATCGCCGGCCAGATCGAGCGACGCTGGAGAACGCTCGCGGGCCCCTCGGGGATCTCGTCCGCCGAGGGCTCGAGCCCCGCGGTTGTGCCAGACGGCTTCCGGGGGTGAATGGTCTCCCCGAGCCGGGCCATGTCCTCGACCGGCACCTCGACCCGCAGATCGAAGGCCTTCTTCGCCCCGGCGTCCACGATCGTCACCGGCCGCGGCTTCCACGCCCGCAGGCCCTCGCCGCCGCCGAGGTAGCGCGCCACCTCCTCGAGCGGCCGCTGCGTCGCGGAGAGGCCGATCCGCTGCAGCGGCCCGCGCGCCACTTCCTCGAGCCGCTCGAGGGTGAGGGCGAGATGTGCCCCGCGCTTCGTCCCCACGAGGGCGTGGATCTCGTCCACGATCACGGTGTCGACCGACTCCAGGAAGGCCCGTGCCCGCGAGGTGAGGACGAGGAAGAGCGACTCCGGCGTCGTGATGAGGATGTCCGGGGGGTGCCGGAGCATCCGCGCGCGCTCCTCGGACGGCGTGTCGCCGGTGCGGATCGCGACCTCGGGGTTGTGCACCGTCTCGCCGCGACGGCCCGCCACGCGGGCGATACCGGCGATCGGGGTGCGGAGGTTGCGCTCGACGTCCACCGCCAGGGCCTTGAGCGGGGAGACGTAGACGACCCGGCAGCGCTCGGTCTTCTGCGGGGGCGGCTCGAACATGAGTCGGTCGATCGCGGCGAGAAAGGCGGCGAGCGTCTTGCCCGACCCCGTGGGAGCGAAGACGAGGGCGCTCTCCCCCTTTGCGATCGCCGCCCAGCCGAGGCGCTGCGCCTTTGTGGGCGCGGCGAAGGTGTCGGCGAACCACTCCCGGACCGCCGGCTGGAACGGCAGGTCGGGCGGGCGGGGGCTCACCCGCCAATCATAGAGGACCGGGCGGACGCCTCAGGGCCGATCGGGCTCGTGCTACCCTCGCCGTTCGCGGAAACGGAGGCTCGGGAGTGAGACGAGGGGTGGCGGCGGCGATGGTGGCGGCTCT
>JBGPQQ010000220.1:0-6166 GCA_041489115.1 Vicinamibacteria bacterium
CGGCTCTCCGCCGCGGCCGAGGCCACGGTCGACGACTTCCGGAAGGAGCGCCTCATCCTCTTCGAGCGGGGGGGCTCCATCCGCCGCGCGACCGACCAGTTCTTCAACAAGGTCGGGATCCAGCCGTCGCTCGCCCTCGAGTCGAACGACACGTCGTTCATCAAGCTCATGGTGGAGCGCGGCCTCGGCGTCTCCCTGCTCCCGGCGTGGGCGGTGCGCGACGAGGTCTCCTGGGGCTGGCTGTCGAAGCTGCGGATCGAAGGCCACCGCCTGCGGCGGACGGTCGCCGTCATCTCGCTCGCCCGCTTCCAGCCCGCGGCGACGCGCGCCTTCCTGGAGTTCGTCCGCGAGCGACGCGCGGAGCTGCAGCAGATGGCCGAGGGCCACGTGCGCGGCGACGAGCCCAAGCCGGGAGCGCGGCGGAGGTAGCCCCGGTTCGGAAACCCGGATCGAGCGCTTCCAGCAGGTTGGATCCCGGGGTCGCCGGCCGAGCCGGTCAGTCCCGCCCACCGCGCGCGTAGAGGCTACGATCCCCCGAAACCCCCCGTACCCGTGGGGTTGGGGCATCGTCGACCATAGACGCTACGGATGGCGCCCGCCCGAGGGCAGCGCGGCCTTTCGGGCACGGCGCTTGCCATTCATCCGGGTGCGCTCGACCGACTCCTGGTTTCGTGGACGGCACGGGTGCGCCACCCGGATGCAGGCGCACCCGTGGGCACGACTCCCGGACCGGTCGAGCGCTCTGCGTTTTCCGTCCGGGAAGCGCGGTGAACGACCGGGGGACTGGGGGGGGGATGGAGCGATCGGAGCGCGTGCTGGCGGGGGCGTTGCTGGTCCTCGGCCTCAACAGCCTGTACCTCGCGGCTCGTGCCGACGCCAGCCTCGTCTACTTCGCGAACGTCGCCCTGCACGCCGCCCTCGGCCTCGGGACCGCGCTGGCCCTGGGCCGGCTGGCCCGTCGCCACTGGGCGGCGTTCGACGGTCCCTGGCGCGCGGCGGCGGCCGCGGCCGGGCTGGGCGCGGCCCTCGGCATCGTGCTGCTCTTCACCGGCGCCACGCGCCCCTTCCGCCCGCTGCTCTACGCCCATGTCGGGTTCGTCGCCCTCGGCGCGCTCCTCGCCCTTGCCGCCGGCCTCCGCCGCGCCGTGCCCGTTCCGCCCGGGTTCGTGCGCGCGAGCGCCACGGCCGCCGCCCTCCTCGCCCTCGCCACTCCCGCCGCCCGCGTGGCCGCCGACCTCTTCCCGCCCCGGCAGCCCATCGCGAACGCCGGTCTGCCTCCGGCGACGATGGACGGCGAGGGGCAGGGCGCCGGGGGGCCCTTCTTCCCGTCCTCCGCCGAGACGAACGTCGGCGGCCCGGTGCCCTCCAACTTCTTCATGAAGAGCCACGAGTGCGCCCGCTGCCACAAGGACATCTACGACCAGTGGAACTCGTCGGCCCACCACTTCGCCTCGTTCAACAACCAGTGGTACCGCAAGTCGATCGAGTACATGCAGGACGTCGTGGGCACGAAGCCGTCGAAGTGGTGCGCGGGCTGCCACGACCACGCGGTCGTCTTCGCCGGGAAGTTCGACACGCCGATCCGGCAGCAGATCGACACCCCGGAGGCCCAGGCCGGGCTCACCTGCACCTCGTGCCACTCGATCGTGCACGTCAAGAGCACGATGGGACAGGGCGACTTCACCATCGAGTACCCCCCGCTCCACGACCTCGCGACGAGCGACAACCCGGTGCTGCGCGCGGGCCACGACTACCTCCTCAAGCTCGACCCCGGCCCGCACTCGCGCACGTTCCTGAAGAGCTTCCACACCGACGAGACGCCGCAGTTCTGCTCGGCCTGCCACAAGGTCCACCTCGACGTGCCCGTCAACGCCTACCGCTGGATCCGCGGCTTCGACGAGTACGACAACTGGCAGGCCTCGGGCGTCTCCGGCGAGGGGGCACGGTCGTTCTACTACCCGGCGAAGCCGCAGACGTGCGCCGACTGCCACATGCCGTTCGTGCCCTCTCGCGACCCCGCGGCTCGGGACGGCAAGGTCCACTCCCACCGCTTCCCGGGCGCGAACACCGCGCTGCCGTTCGTGAACCGCGACGCGGAGCAGCTCGAGATCACCCAGGCCTTCCTCAAGGCGGGGGCGGTGACCATCGACGTCTTCGGCCTGGTCCCGGGGGAGGCCGTGGCTCGCGGCACGGGCGCGGTCGGCGGCGGGGAGCCGCGGCTCAGCTCGTCCTTCGCTCAGGGAGAGGAGTCGATGAGCTTCGGCGCGGCGCCGGCCTTCGGCTCGGCGCCGGCCGAGGTGGTGGCCCCGCTCGACAAGGTGGACGCGGCGCTGCGCCGGGGCGACTCGGCGCGGCTCGACGTGGTCGTGCGGACCCGCAAGGTCGGCCACTTCTTCCCCGGCGGCACGGTGGACGCCTTCGACGTGTGGGTGGAGCTCGAGGCCGTGGACTCCAACGGGAAGACGATCTTCCACTCTGGCCTCGTCGAGGACCCCCGTTTGCCCGATCGCACGGGGGCAAGCCCCCGTTCGCCCGATCGCACGGGGGCAAGTGGCCCTGTCGAGCCGGGGGCGCACTTCTACCGCAGCCTGCAGCTCGACGAGCACGGCAACGTGATCAACAAGAGGAACGCCTGGGCGACGCGCTCGGTGGCGTACGTGCGGCTCGTCCCTCCCGGCGCCGCCGACACGGTGCACTACCGCCTGCGCGTTCCGGAGGACTGCGGCGACCGGATCACGGTCAAGGCCAGGCTCAACTACCGGAAGTTCGCGTGGTGGAACACCCAGTGGGCCTTCGCGGGTGTGCGCGACCCCGGGCACGTGGGCTTTTCGCTGACGAAGGACCACGACGACGGCCGGTGGGTCTTCACCGGCGACACGTCGAAGGTCTCCGGCCAGGTAAAGGCGATTCCCGACATCCCGATCACGGCGATGGCGGAGGCGGAGGCCACCCTCCGCGTGCTGCCGAGGGAGGCGGCCGCGCCGAAGGCGGCCCCCTTCCTCGACGCCTCGGTGCGCGAGCGGTGGAACGACTACGGAATCGGTCTCCTCCTGCAGGGGGACCTCAAGGGCGCGGAGGCGGCCTTCCTGAAGGTCACGCGGATGGAGCCGGGCTACGCCGACGGCTGGGTGAACGTCGGCCGGGCGAGGCTCACCGAGGGCAACCTCGCCGGGGCCGAGGAGGCGCTGCGCAAGGCTCTCGAAGTCGACCCGGGCCTCGCGAAGACGCACTTCTTCCTCGGAACGGCGCTCAAGCAGTCCGGCCGCTACGGCGAGGGGCTCGAGCACCTGCGGCGCGCCGCCGCCCTCTACCCGCGCGACCGCGTCGTCCGCAACCAGGTCGGCCGGACGCTCTTCCTGATGCGGCAGTACCGCGAGGCGATCGCCGAGCTCCAGCAGGTGCTCGCGATCGACCCGGAGGACCTGCAGGCACACTACAATTTGATGCTCTGCTACCAGGGAGTCGGAGACAGCGAGATGGCGAAGAGGCACGAAGCGCTCTACCGGCGCTTCAAGGCGGACGAGTCGTCCCAGCAGATCACGGGCCCGTACCGCCAGCTGCACCCCCACGACAACAACGAGCGGCAGGCGGTCCACGAGCACGGCTCGGCGCGGGAAGACGGCTCCGCCTACGGCCTCCCCGCGGCGGACGGAGGCCGGCCTTGAGCCCGCGGCGCGTGCTCGCGCTCCTCCTGGCGGCGGCGGTCCCGTTCGCCCTCGTCCCGCGCGACGCCCTGACCCAGGCCGGCGGGGCGATCCAGTTCGCGGACGGCACGGCCTACGCCGGGATCAGCTTCCGTCACAACTCCGGCGCCTTCGGCAGGAAGTACCTGCCGGAGACGATGGGCTCGGGCCTCGCCCTCTTCGACTACGACAACGACGGGTGGCTCGACGTGTTCTTCGCGAACGAAACGCAGTGGCCGGGTCACCCGGGCCCGCCGACTTTCTCCGCCTTCTACCGCAACAACCGCGACGGCACCTTCACCGACGTGACGAAGGCGGCCGGCCTCGCGGTCGAGATGTTCGCGATCGGCGTCACCGCCGCCGACTACGACAACGACGGCTGGAAGGACCTCTACGTCACCGCGATCGGCGGCAACCACCTCTTCCGCAACCTCGGCAACGGGACGTTCTCCGACGTCACCGCGAAGACGGGCACGAAGGGGCCGGGGACCTTCGGCACGAGCACGATGTTCTTCGACTACGACAAGGACGGGCGGCTCGACATCGTGGTGGCCAACTACGTGACCTGGACGGTCGACAAGGACCTCTTCTGTACGCTCGACGGCAAGACGAAGTCGTACTGCACGCCGGAGTCCTACAAGGGGGAGAGCCCGACCCTCTTCCGGAACCGGGGCGACGGCAGCTTCGAGGACGCCACCCGCAAGGCGGGGCTCTGGGACCCCACCTCGAAGGCGCTCGGGGTGGCCCTCATCGACCACGACGACGACGGCTGGCCCGACTTCGTCCTCGCCAACGACACCCAGCCCAACAAGCTGTACCGCAACAACCAGAACGGCACGTTCACCGACGTGGGCACGACGGCGGGGATCGCGTTCGGCGAGACGGGGGTGGCGCGCGCGGGGATGGGCGTCGACAGCGCGGACTACTCGGACGTCGGGCGCTCGAGCCTCCTCATCGGCAACTTCGCGAACGAGATGATCGGGCTCTACCACAACGAGGGCAATGGCCTCTACGTGGACGAGGCCCCGGCCTCCACCGTGGGGCGGGCGAGCATGCTGACCCTCGCCTTCGGGATCTTCTTCTTCGACTACGACCTCGACGGCCGGCTCGACATCTTCGCCGGCAACGGCCACGTGGCCGACGACATCGCCGCGGTGCAGCCGAGCGTGACCCACGCGCAGCTGCCCCACGTGTTCCGCAACACGGGCGGCCGCCACTTCGAGGCGGTCGCCTCGAAGCTCGGCCCTGCCCTGCAGAGGCCGATCGTGGCGCGCGGCGCCGCCTACGGGGACATCGACAACGACGGCGACCTCGACGTGGTGGTGAGCACGAACAACGGGCCGGCCGTCGTCTTCCGCAACGACGGGGGCAACCGCAACCGCTTCGTGCGGGTGAAGACGATCGGCACGAAGTCCAACCGCGACGGCATCGGGGCGAGGGTCACGGTGACCCTGGCCGACCGCTCCCGGCAGTGGCGCCTCGTGCGGACCGGGTCGTCCTACTGCTCGCAGAGCGACACCGCGGTCACCTTCGGGCTCGGGGCCAACCAGTGGGTCGAGTCGATCGAGGTCGCCTGGCCGAGCGGGCAGGTGGACCGGACGGGGCCCGTGATCGCCAACCAGGTGGCGTTCGTCGAGGAGGGCCGGGGGCTCGTCTCCTCGAAGCCGCTCCCGGCGAAGGGGGCCGCCCTCGTGCCTTGAGTCCGGGGCGAGGCCCGGATGACAATGGGAGGATGACGCTGCGTCGAGCCTCTCTCCTCCTGGGCGTGGCCGCTTCCACCCTCCTCGCCGGTGCCCCGGAACCCGCCGCGCGGGCCGAGGCGCCCGCCGCGGCGCCCGCGGCCGCCGCCGCCCGGGAGGCGGCGTGGCGCGAGAACAACCTGGGCGTGGCCCTCCTCGAGCAGTTCCGCTTCGGGGACGCGGTCGAGGCGTTCCGGCGGGCGCTCGCGAAGGACCCGTCCCTGCTGCCCGCCCGGATCAACCTCGCGATCGCGCATCTCTACGTGCCCGACCTCGCGGCGGCGAAGCAGGCGGCGGAGGACGCCCTGGCGGCGGCGCCGGACGCGCCGCAGCCCAACTACCTCCTCGCCCTCATCGCGCGCGCCGAGGGGCGCGCCGAGGAGGCGGAGCCCTTCGTCAGGAAGGTCCTCGCGAAGGACCCGAAGGACCTCGGGGCGAACGTGACGCTGGGCCAGGTGTATCTGCAGATGCGGCGGTTCGAGGAGGCGGCCGCCGCCTTCCGCGTCGCGATCGCCGCCGAGCCGTACAACGTCAGCGCCGCCTACAACCTCGGGGTCGCCCTCACCCGCGCCGGCAAGCGGGAGGAGGGCCAGGAGGCCATGGCCCGCTTCCAGAAGCTGCGGGACAGCGCCTACAAGAGCGCGCTCGGCTCGAACTATCTCGAGCAGGGGAAGTACGCGGAGGCCCTCGCCTCGACGGGCGCGGAGCCCGAGGCGGCCGACCCGAGGACGCCGGCGGTGTCGC
>JBGPQQ010000221.1:0-6166 GCA_041489115.1 Vicinamibacteria bacterium
GATGCCGAGGTTGGCGTCGGCCGAGGCCTCCTTGGGGTCGATCTGCATGGCCTGGTTGTAGGCCTTGATCGCGCTGTCGTAGTCCTTGACGTACTGGTAGGCCCAGCCGAGGCCGAGCGCGGCCTGCTCCTGCTTGGGGTCGAGCTCGAGCCCCTTCAGGTAGGCGGCGATCGACTCGGCGGCCTTGTTCATGTTGCGGTAGATCCAGCCGAGGTTGACCCAGCCGACCGCGTCCTTGTAACCCGGCGCGCTCGTCACCTTCTGCAGCTCCGCGAGCCCCGTCTCGAGCTCGCCGGCCAGGCCGAGGATGAGGCCGTAGGTCGTGCGGTAGTTGACGTTCTGCGGGGCGAGCTCGACCGCCTTCCTGTAGGCCTCGGCCGCCTCGTCGTAGCGGCGGTTGGCGTGGTAGGCCCGGCCGAGGAGGGCCCAGCCGTCCGGGTTGCCGGGGAGGCCCTTCGTCGCCTTCTCCAGGAACGGGATCGCCCCGGAGTAGTCCTGGCGGCGGACGGCGTCCTCGCCGATCAGCCGCTCGATGTCGGGGCTGGAGCCCCCGGCGGCCGCGATCTTCCGCGCCTCCGCGATGGCGGCGTCGTGGTTGCCGCGGTTGAGCTCGGCCTGGATGAGGGCGAAGCGCGCGGGCCCGTATGCGGGGTCCGCGGTCAGGGCCTTGCGGTAGGCGCTCGCCGCCTGCTCGAGCTGCCCGTTCGCCTCGAAGATCTTGCCGACCGCGCCCTGCACGATCGGGTTGTCGGGGTCCAGGAAAGCGCCTTGCTGGGCCTGGGCGATCGCGTCGCTCCAGCTCTTGGGGTTCTCGGCCAGGATGGCGACGCCGAGCACGGCGAAGCCCTCGCCGAGCTTGTCGTCGAGCTCGGTCGCCTTCTTGGCCGAGGCTTGCGCATCTGCCGGCCGGGCGAGCGCCAGCTGGGCGCGGGCCAGGCGCGAGTGGGCGAGGGCCGACTTCGGATCGATCTGGACGGCTTGGCGCAGCTCGGCCTCGGCCTCGGCGTTCTTCCCCATGGCGATGAGCGCCTCGCCGCGCGCGATGTGCGCGATCGCGCTGCCGGAACCCGCGGCCACGGCCTTGTCGGCCGTCGCGAGCGCCCCCGGGGCGTCCTCGGTGCGCGCCTGGGCGCGGGCCATCGCGGCGAGGGCGGCCGGCGTGCCGCCGGCCGCCACCGCCCGCTTCGCGATCGCCAGGGCGTCCGCCGCCTTGCCCCGCCGCAGCGTGAAGTTGGCGACGGCCGCGAGGATGTCCGCGCCGGCCGGCCCGCTCGCCGACGCCTTCGCCTGGTCGTACGCCGCCGCGGCGGCGTCCAGGTTGCCGATCCGCTCCTGGAGCCGCCCGAGCGCGACCTGTCCCTCGCCTCCGGCCTCCCCGGCGGCCTTGGTGAGCGTCTTCACGGCATCGTCCGGCTTGCCCTTCAGCAGCTGCTCGTCGGCCTTCGCGATGGCTTGGTCGAGCTTCGACTGGGCGGCGGCGGGGGCGGCGAGGAAGGCCACTGCGGCGAGTGCGGCGAGGACTTTCTTCATGGCGGCGCTCCGTCTTCGGTAGGTGTCGATCGGCCTTTCGTCCAGTGGGCGGGGATTATAGCGCCCCCGCGCCGGCCTGCCCCCGAAACGGCTCCACCCATCCCGGGTCGTGGACCTGTGCTATGGTACCCCCAACGCCCCCGGCCGAGCACCGAGGCGTGGCAAAAACCCATGGAGCCCCCCGGCAGTTGCCAGTCGTGCAGGCAGGCGGTCACCGAGAACCGCCTGGACTACCGACGGGGAGAGGCCATCGTCCACAACCACGCCCTCCTGCAGTGCGACATCTGCGAGCGATACGCGTGCGCCGATTGCCTGCGCGTCTACGACATCTACTCGGGCTACGACTTCCTCTGCCACGAGTGCGCCCGCGAGCTCGAGCAGGCGCGGCTCATGGGCGGAGGGCACTGAGCCCGACCCGCGCAAATTCAGCCGGCGCCGTCCAGCTCTCGGAAAGAATGTGGCGGCGGGACCGCGCTCGAGGGCTTGGCGGTGCGCCTCTGGACGGCATAGAACTCTTTTATTTTCATTGTGTTGTGCGGCTGAGCCTCCGGCCGGGGTGCGCCGGTACGGCGTTTGCACCGCGACCATCTAGAGTTCCATGCGCTTTCCTGGTGGCTCACCCAACCTATACATGAACCCCGTCTAGAAAACCCTACCCCCCCAACGAGGGGATCATCCTCCTGGTCGTGTCCGGGGCGCCCCAGTGGCGCCCCGGACGTTTTTGGGGGACTGGATCGCCGCCTCGCGCGCCGCCGCCGCGAGGGCCCGTCGCGCGTCCACGACACCCCAGCCCTGGCGATCCACCTCGACGTGCGGCAGCCGCCGCGCCGTCTGGAGCACGAGCCGCTTCACCTGGCGGGCCGCCAGCGCGGGGTTCGCCTCGAGCATCTGCGCCGCGAGGGACGACACGATGGGGGCGGCGAAGCTCGTTCCGTCCACGTGCTTGTAGGCGCCCGAGATCACGCTGTTGTCCCGGATCTTCGCGGCGACGAGCTGACGGACGAGGGGCGCCTCGAGGTGGGCGGCGGCGTCCAGGTCGGCGTCCGTGCCCCGGCCCTCCTCCAGGATCGCGGGCAGCTCGGCGTCGGGCGCCGCGGCGAGCCGCGCGAGGAGCGCCGCCTGCGCGGCCGTCGGCGTCCCCGGGAGGATGGGAGCGGCGACCCAGATCCCCGGCGCGATCACCTCCGGCTTCTGGAGGCCATCGACGGTGGGGCCGTAGCTCGAGTGGTAGATGTCGTAGCTCGAGAAGGGCAGGCGGTTCTTGTCGTCGAGGCCACCCACGGTGAGGGCCGACGGCACCGATGCGGGCGGGATGACCGGGTGGCCCGGCTTGTCGCCGAGGTTGCCCGCGGCGGCCACGACGAGGAGCCCCGCCCGCGTCGCCTCCTCGGCGGCCTGCGAGAGGCCGTCCTCGAGGTAGCTCGCCTCGTAGTCTCCCCCGCAGCTCACGTTCACGATGCGGATGCCGTAGCGCCTCCGGTGGCGGATCACCCACTCGATCCCGCGGCGGATGTCGTCGTGCCGGATCCGACGCGCGGATCCGACCTTGACGAGGACGAGGCGGGCCTCGGAGGCGAGGCTCCGGTACAGGCCGCGCGAGAGCCAGCCGTTCCCGCAGGCCACGACCGACGTCATCATCCCGTGCCAGCTCGACTCGTCGGGCGTCTCGAGATCGGTGCGTCGGGCTCGGGGGTCGTTGACGTCCACGTAGCGCAGGATCCGGTCGCGCGGCTTCACGAGGTCCGGGTGCGCGTGGAAGCCGGAGTCGAGGAAGGCGATCGTGACGCCCCGCCCCGTGTGCCCCTCCGGAGCGCCCAGGCGGACGGGGGTCGGCAGGATCGGCACCCCGCCCCGGGCGAAGCCGGGGTGGCGCGCCCGCGCCTCGGCGAACGCGGCGGCGAAGCCCCCGCCGCACGGCGCGCACAGGCCCGCCTCCGGCCGCCACCACGGGTTGTTCGCGAGGACGAGCAGCAGCACCTCGGGGTCGAGGTGCTCCGCGCGGGGAGCACCTCCCGGGCCGAGGTCCATGCGGCAGAAGGGGCACTCGCGAGCGTCGCTCATGGGCGCGCGAGTATAAAGGCAAACCCCTGACGAACCCGGGGTCTTGTCCGCTTTTCCGTCAGCCGGGCGTCAGTCGTCGCGCCGGGTGGCGAGCGCCGTCTCGGGCCTGATGAACGTGCCCGCGTCGGCGGCGCGGTGGATGCTCTCGACCGCCTCCACCCCCACCTGCTCCACCGCGAGGAGCGATTCCCGCACCGCGTCCGTGCGGGAGACTGTGCTGTTGTCGCAGCAGAGGGCCACCGGGACGCCCGCCTCGAGGAACGCGTGCAGCGGGTGCCGCGCGCCGCGCCGGACGGCGCCGGTGTGGTAGTTGCTGGACAGGCAGACCTCGACCGTGATCCGGTCGCGGGCCAGCCGTTTCACGAGCTCCGGGTCCTGGACCGCCGCGCAGCCGTGGCCGATGCGATCGACGCCGAGCTCGTCCACCGCCTGCCACACGTAGTCCACCGGGGCGTCCTCGCCGGCGTGCGCGGTGAGGCCCAGCCGCCCGAGCCGGGCGACCTCGAAGGCGCTGCGGAAAAGGCGCGGGGGGTTGCCGCGCTCCGGCCCCGCGAGGTCGAAGCCGACGACGCCCGTCCGCTCGTGGAGGTGCTGCGCCTCGGCCAGCGCTTGGCGGGCGAGGAGCTTCGCGATGTGGGGGCCGTGCTGGCGCATGGTGATGACGATGAGCCCGAGCTTCATGCGCGGGTGCTTGCGCTGCGCGTGGTTCATGCCGGAGAGCGCGGCCCGGATCGACTGGCGGGGGGTGAGCCCGGCGTAGGTGTGGATGAGGGGCGCGTAGCGGAGCTCGAGCGTCCGCACGCCCGAGGCGGCGGCGGCGAGGCCGATGGCCTCGACCACCTTCGAGATGTTCTCGTAGAACTGCGTCACCCACAGCGGGTAGTGCATCTTGTCGAGGTAGGCGAGGAGCGTCCCCTCCTCGCCTACCTGGATTTCCAGGAAGCGGCGCATCTCCGGGAGCGAGTCGGCGGGGTGGAGCCGGTAGTGGCGCATCAGCTCCCAGGTCACCTCGGCGGGGATCGAGCCGTCCACGTGCTGGTGCAGCTCCACCTTGGGCAGGGCGCGCAGGCGCTCCTCCATCTCCGGGGCGGCGGCGGGCGCCTCGGGAGACAGGGGGTCGGAGCTCACGCGCGCACGTTAGCACGGGCCCCGGACGGGCCGCCAACGACCACCGCAGACGGGGGCCTTTCCCCGCGACCCCGAAAAATGGCAGCATTGGGGCCTTTCGAGCGCCCGCCGTGAGCGAATCGCCCCCTCCCGCCTTCGATCCCTGGTTCGAGGCCCGCTGCCCGGACATCCGGCTCGCCGGAGCGCGCGCCGTTCTCGAGCTCGCCGAAGGGGGCGCGACCGTGCCCTTCATCACGCGCTACCGCAAGGAGCGCACCGGCGGCCTCGACGAGGTCGCCGTGCGCCGGGCGCTGGAGGCGGGGGAGCTCTTCCTGAAGATCCTCTCCCGCCAGAGAATCATTTTGGAGTCGATCGAGCGCCACGCGACCCTGACGCCGGAGCTGCGGGAGCGGATCCTCTCCACCTTCGACCTCGACGCCCTCGAGGACCTCTATCACCCCTACCGCCAGCAGAAGAAGAACCGTGCCCTCGCCGCGCGGGAGGCCGGGTTCGAGCCTCTCGCGGACTGGATCTGGGGCTGCGGCCACGGAGAGGAGACGCCGCAGGAGGGCCAGACCCTCGAGCTCTGGGCCTTCACCTTCCGCAACGAGGAGAAGGGCTTCCCCGACGCGAAGTCCGCGATCGAGGGCGCCCGCGATATCCTGGTCGAGCGCCTGGCCGGGGACCCGGGGCTGCGCGCCCTCGTGCGCCGCGCCTACTTCGACCACGGCTGGCTGCGGGCCACGAAGGCGGAGAAGGCGAAGCCCCACAGCAAGTTCGAGACCTACTTCGCGTTCCAGGAGAAGGTGTCGTCCCTCCGCGAGCCGGCGAGCTCGCACCGCTACCTCGCGGTGCGGCGCGGCCAGGCGGAAGACGAGCTCCAGGTCTCGGTCGGGGGCCCTCCCGACGACGCGGAGTTCGAGGCACGGCTCGTGGCCGCGTTCGAGGCGGCCGCCTGCACCGTGCCCGAGTCCCCGGGGGCGGAGGTCCTGCGCCACGCGGGCCGGATCGCCTTCAAGAACAACGTGCGCACCTCGATCGAGAACGAGGTGCACCGCGAGCTCAAGGACGCGGCGGACGCCGCCGCCGCCCACGTGTTCGCGGAGAACGTGCGCCGCCGGCTCCTCGACGCGCCCCTCGGGCCGAGGCCGGTGCTCGGGGTCGACCCCGGCATCCGCACCGGCGGCAAGCTGGCCGCGGTGGACGCCGCCGGGAAGCTCGTGGCGACCGACGTGATCCACCTCCAGACCGACGAGCAGAAGGCCGCCGCCCGCGAGACCGTGGTCCGCCTCGCGCGCGAGCACCCGCCGGCGGCGGTGGCGGTCGGGAACGGGACGGGCAGCCGCGAGGCCGAGGTGTTCGTCCGCTCCGCCCTGCGGGAGGCCGGCCTCGAGGCGCCGGTCGTGCTGGTGAGCGAGGCGGGGGCGAGCGTCTACAGCACGAGCGACGCGGCGCGCGCGGAGTTCCC
>JBGPQQ010000222.1:0-6158 GCA_041489115.1 Vicinamibacteria bacterium
CCTGGAGCGCGCCACCGTCGATGACGATCGAGTTCGGGAAGACCTTGTTGAGCGTGTTGCCGAAGCGGGGCGAGGCCTCCGCCCCGAAGCCCCACTGGATGCCGAGGTCGCGCGTGAAGTTGCGCGACGTCACCACTATCCGCGCCTCGATCTCCACCTGCGGGGTGGCGGTGTCGAGATCCGCGATGAGGACCTTCGCCTTGTCCACGAAGCGCGGGAGGTCGCGGATGATGATCGTGTTGGTCCGCACGTCCGTGTTCACCTGGCCGCGCGAGGAGAGCGCTCCCGCCTGCTTCAGGACGCCGGACAGCGTGTCCGCCTTGGCTTAAGAGACGCGGTGCGTGTAGTCGGTCAGCTCGCCGGCGAGCTGCTTCTCCTCGTCGAGCTTGCGGCGGTCGGACTCCTCCCGCTGGAGGTCCGTGAGCTTGGCGATCCGGATCACGTTCTCCTCGAGCACGCACCCGAGGCCGTTCGTCTTGAGGATGAGCTCGAGGGCCCGGCCCCACGGCACCTCGTTGAGCTTCAAGGTGACCTTGCCGGAAACCCCGGGGTTCACCACGACGTTGAGCCCGGAGATGTCGGAGAAGAGGCGGAAGATGTCCTGCAGGTCGCCGTCCTTGAAGTCGAGGCTGATCGGCGTGCCGAGGTAGCCGGTCTGGCCGCAGGCCGTCCCGATGTTCGCCTGCTCCGGGGCGGCCGCCGGCTCCGCCGGCGGGGCTGCGGGCAGCTGCGGCTCGGGCAGCGGCGGGAGGGCGAGCGGCTCGACGGCCGCGGGCCGGGCGGTCGCCGCCGCGACCCGGACGGGCGCGGGCTCCGGCGTGCGGAGGGCCGCGAGCGGCGCGACCGGGGTGGGCTCGCTCCCTCCCGTTCCGGCCATGCGCGGGGCCGCGCCGCCGTCGCCGAAGACGATCCGGACGCCGTCGGCTCCGTCGATGATGCGGTAGGGCGCCGTCTGAGTGAGGTCCAGGACGAGGCGGGCGACCTTCGGCGACTCCGCGCTGAACTGCCCGAGCCGGACCCGGCGCACCGGGTTCTCGCCGACCTCGAGGGACCGCACGCTGGCGCGCGCGGTGACGTCCGCGAAGTCCAGGACGAGGCGATCCGGGTTGGGGATCACGAAGTCGCGGTACTTGAGGCGCCCGTCCGCCTTCACGGTGAAGGCGAGAAGGCCCCCGATCTCGTCGCGCGTCACCGCGACGATGCGGGTGGCCTTCCGACCCGTCGCGGGCTCCGCCGCCGCGGCGGCAGCCGGAGCGACCGGAGCCGCCGCCGGCGCAGGTTCCGCCGCCGAGGCGAGCGCCGCGGGCCGCTCGAAGACGAGGTTCAGGGCCTTGTCCTTCGAGTAGATCTGGTAGGGGACCAGGCTGGCGAGGCGCACCTCCAGCCGGGCCAGGTTCCGCCCGTCGGCGCGCGCCAGGCTGGTCACGCGGATGGACTCGACCTCCCTCGTCCCCACGTTGACCCTCGCGGGGACCTGGGACGCGTCGACCTCGGGGATGTCCACCACCAGGGTGAGCGGGTCGGGGCTGTAGTAGGTGTAGGCGAGCGGACCGGTGCACTCGACGACGAGCCGGGTGGACCGATCGGTGCTCTCCTGGCGGATGTCGGTAATCGTCGTCGGGGTCCCTTCCTGCGCAGGCGCCCACGTGGCCAGCGCGAGGACGGCCGCGATCAGGCAGACCCCAGCGAGCTTCGCTCTCATTGCCTCGCCTCCTCCGACGCATACAGGCTCTTCCGGACCTCGCGCGTCTTGACCGGCGAGAGGGGATCAGTCACCTCCTGCCGGAAGGTTACGGAGGTCGCGTCCACGGCGGTGATGGCACCGTCGTAGAGCCGCTGCCCCGTGGTCACGAAATACGACTTTCCGTCGGCGCCCAGGAACATGGCGATGAAGCCCGACCGGTTGGCCAGGCCGATCCCGCCGCCTTTCGTCTTGACGATGCCCTTGAGCGCGATCTCCTGGATCAGGAAGCCTTCCATCCCCGGCTTGCGGGTCTTCGGGCCTCGGTCGGCGGCCACCGGCCGCTGCAGGCTGACGAACGGATCGCGCCGTCCCTGCGAGTTGTAGGAGTAGCCGCCCGCCTCGAGCTCGATGTCCAGTGGCGGCCGGGCCGCCTCGCCGGCGCCCGGCGTCACGGCTTCGGCGGGTGGCGCCGGGGTGGCGGCCGGCGCCGGCTCCTGCGCGAGAGCCGGCCCGGCGAGCACGAGGGCGAAGGCGAAGGCGGCGACGAGCACGAGCTTCATGGCCAGCCCCCTCATCGCTTCGCTCCGGGTACGGGCCGCTTGCCCTTCTGGTCGACGGGCGGCGGGGCGTCCTGGTACACGTAGGTGGTCGCCACCGCCGAAGCCGCGACCGTGTTGTTGATCGTGGGCTTGTTCTGGGACTTGATCTTGACGTTGCCCACGTTGACGAGGCGCGACATCCGGCTGACGCGGTCCAGAAAGGCCCCGAGGTTGTGGTACGTGCCCTCGAGGTCCAGGTTGACCGGGACCTCGAGGTAGAACTCCTTCTGGGCGGGGGCGGCCGGGTTGAACTTGCGGATCTGGAGGCTCGACTGCGCGGCGAGGTACTGCACGCGCCGCATGAGGTCGGGCATCTCCTTCTCCGGAGGCAGGATGCGCTTCAGGGTCTCGAGACGCGCCTCGAGCGTCTGCACCTCCCGCTGGAACTCCGGCAGCTTGTTGGCGGTGGCCTCGAGCGCGCGGATCTGCTTCTGCAGCTCGGCGAGCTTGGCCTCCTGCTTCTTCTGGGTCTCGAGGGCCGCCGAGTACCAGAAGTAGTAGAAGCCGCCGCACAGGAGCGCGGCGATCACCAGTGACACTCCCAGCTGGCCGGCTAGGGGGAGCTTGCTGAGCGGGTTGTCGGCCATCTCCGTCCTCCCCTACCGCTTTCCCTTGGCGCCCGTGACGGACGGCGGAGCGGCCGCCGCCACGGCCTTCTCCTTGGCCGCCACCTCGGGGTCCTTGAAGGTTCCCGTCACGGTGAAGTTCACGAGGTTCTGCTGCTCCTGGGCCGTGCCGAGGTCCACCTGCGGGAACCAGCCGCTGCGCTGGAGGCCCCCGATGAAGTCGGCCACCGCGGCCAGGCTGTTGCTCTGGCCCTGGAACCGCATGCCGCCGCGGTTCTCGTCCATGGCGGTGAGCCAGACGTAGTCGGGCAGCGCCTTCGAGATCTCGTCCAGCATGTGCACGGGGCTCTTCTGGGCGAGGCGGAGCTGCTCGATGACGAGGACCTTGTTCTCCAGGATCGCCTTGCGCTGCTGGAACTGGTCGACCTGCCGCTTGATCGCCTCCAGGTCCCTCTGGCGCTTCTCGTCGGCGGCGATCCGGGTCTCGAGGTCCTTGAGCTTGTTCGACTGCAGCCACCACGCCCCGGCGCAGAGCACGAGCGCGCCGCCGGCGAAGAGCGCGAGCAGCAGGTAGCTCTGCAGTGCTCCCGCGGGGATGGCCGGGCCGGCCTTGGCCCTGGCCCTGGTGGCCCTCTCGGGTGCGACGAGGTTGATGCGGATCATCGGTCACCCACCCTGCGTGCGGCGAGGCCCACGGCGATGGCCGCCGAGGGCGCGATGTCCTCGAGGTAGTCCGGGTTGAAGTCCTTCTCGCTGTAGCGGACGTTGAGGAACGGGTTCAGGAGCTCCACCGGGGCCCCGAAGCGGTCCTGCAGGAGGTCCCGGAGGCCGCGGATCTTCGCGGTCCCTCCCGAGAGGAAGATCTGGTCGATCCGGTCCTCCTGGCTCGTCGCCCGGAAGAAGTCGAAGGTCTTCTGGATCTCCATCGCGATGTTCTCCGACACCGCCTGGAGGATCGGGTGGAGGCTCTCCGGCGCCGCCCCCTCGACCTGCTCGCCCTTCTTCAGGGCCTCGGCCTGCTCGAAGGAGAGGTTGAGGTCCTTCTGGATGGCGTCGGTGTACTGGTTGCCGCCCGCCGCGATGTCGCGGTTGAAGACCGAGACGCCGCCCTTCACCACGTTGACGTTCATGATGGAGGCGCCGATGTTCAGGAGCGCCACCACGCGGCCCGGGTCCACCCCGTAGTTCATCTCGTAGCAGTTCTGGAGGGCGAAGACGTCCACGTCCACGATCGAGGCGTTGCGGCCGGCCTGCGTGATCGCGGAGGTGTACTCGCTGATCTTGTCCTTCTTCACCGCGACGAGGAGCACGTCCATGTTCCCGCCCGAGCCGCCCCCCTCGATCAGCTCGTAGTCGAGGGCCACGTCCTGGATGTCGAACGGGATGTACTGCTCCGCCTCCCAGTGGATGGACTCCGCCAGCTCTTCGGCGCTCATCTGCGGGAGGCTGATCTTCTTGACGATGACGGCGTTGCCCGAGACCCCCGTGGCCACGTCGCCCGTCTTGATCTTGTTCTCCTGGAACAGACGCTGGATCGAGTTGATCACGGCCCCCGAGTCCATGATCGCGCCGTCTACGATCGCTTCGGGGGGAAGCGACTCGATCCCGATGTTCAGGAGCTGGTACTCGTCGCCGCCCTTCCCGCCGACCTTGAGCTCCACCGCCTTCACAGCCGAGGAGCCGATGTCGACGCCGACCAGTCCCTTCTTCTTACCGAAAAGGCCCACGGGCGTCTCCTCTACTGACCGTTCTCGCTCTCGACCCCGCCGGTTGTTTCGCGGCTTCTCTCGGCGCCGTGCGGTTTCTCATCAGAACTCAATTTCGATCTACACTTATCAAGAATAGTTAAAGTTCTGGGTGAAGCTAACAGAGGGGCTCCACCATGTCAAGCACAAATTGAGCGTTCGCTTCGTAAACCCTCGACAGATCTGGACCGGTTGACCAGCCTCGATCCTCCACCCCTGGAAGCACACGTGCGTTTCTCACGGATCATTAACCGCCCGGAAGGGCTCCACAAACTGTGTCGGCCGTCACAGGCTTGGCCAGAGGGCCCCGGGGGGCTCGGTCCCCCCGGCCCCCTCGGCAACCGCTCGCCTAGGACCGGTCTAGCCCCCGCGGATGTGCTGGCGGGCTTTCGGGGGCTAGAAGCGGATCACGACGTCGGGGCGGTCCTCGGCGTGGATCGTGTCGATGAAGCGGACCTGGTGGGGCTCGGTCGTCATGACCAGGCATTCCGTGCGGATGCCGTCCCGGAAGAAGCGAACCGCCTTCAGCAGCCCGCCTTCGGTGACCCCGGCCGCCGCGAAGATGATGTTCCGTCCGGGGGCGAGGTCCTCCGTCCGGTAGACCCGGTCGAGGTCCGTGATCCCCATCTTGCGCAGGCGGGCGGCGTCCGAGGGGCGAGTCAGGACGAGCCGCCCCTGGATTTCGCCGTTCACGCACCGCATCGCCGCGGCGGTGAGCACCCCCTCCGGCGCCCCGCCGACGCCCATCACGGCGTGGACGCCGGTGCCCGACACCGCGGCCGAGATGCCGGCGGAGAGGTCCCCGTCTCCGATCAGCCGGATGCGCGCCCCCACCCGCCGGATGTCCGCGATCAGCTGCTCGTGGCGAGGGCGGTCCAGGACGATCACGACCAGGTCGTCCACGTCCCGGTTGAGGGAGCGGGCGATGGCCTTCAGGTTGTCCGCGACCGGCGCCAGGATGTCCACCCGCCCGCGGGCCGGGCCGGGCACCACGAGCTTCTCCATGTAGATGTCGGGAGCGTGGAGCAGCCCCCCCTGCTCGGCCGCCGCCAGGACCGTGATCGCCCCCGGCGTGCCGGTCGCGCAGAGGTTCGTGCCCTCGAGGGGATCGACCGCGATGTCCACCGCGGGCCCGCCCCGGGTCCCCACCTTCTCGCCGATGTACAGCATCGGCGCCTCGTCGCGCTCGCCCTCCCCGATGACGATCGTCCCGTCGATGTCGACGGTCTCCATCTCGCGGCGCATGGCCTCGACGGCCACGTGGTCCGAGCCCTTGCGGTCGCCCTGGCCCATGGTCCGCGCGGCGGCGATCGCCGCGCGCTCGACGACCCGCACGAACTCGAGGGGGAGATCGGCCTGGATCAACGTGCACCTCCGGGGATCGCGGCTCGCCGCATAATACCGCCGCCGCACGAGGCGGTGACAAAGCGCGGGAACGGCTTCGCGTTCGCGGCCCCGACCGATGGCCACGGCCACGGCGCAGGGAATGGTCACGGGTAGCGGCGGCTCCCGCGGAGAGCCCCCGTCCCACGGGACTCATCGGTTCGAGTCGGTCGTTGCCCCG
>JBGPQQ010000223.1:0-6158 GCA_041489115.1 Vicinamibacteria bacterium
GAGCTCGAGGCTGGAGCCACCGCAGCCTCACCTTCGTTGCTCGACAGTCCACGCCTCGGCGCGCCTCAGCGGGCGTGGACGCGCTCGAGGGCGGCGATCGCGGCGCCGCGCGCGCCGGCCATGTCGAGGTGGGGCACCATCTCGAGGCGCGAGGCCCGTGCCTGCTCTTCCTTGAGCGCCGTGTTCTCCCGCACCTTGGCGAGGAACCACTCGCGGAAGTGGGGTGCCGCCTCGACGACGCCGCCGCCGAGGAAGTAGGCGTCGGGGTCGGTGAAGTTGGCGGCGATCGTGAAGAGCCGCCCCACCGCCTTCGCCTGCTGCTCGAAGACCGCGAGCGCCATGGGGTCGCCGTTCTCGCCGTAGGCCCGCACGAGCTTCGCCGCCTCCGTGATCGATTCCGCTTTCGCGAGCTCGTGGTCGGGGTAGCGGGAGAGCCAGTAGGGCAGCAGGTTCTTCTCGATCCCGGTGAGCGACGCCACGCTCTCGGCGTCACCGTCGAAGCCGCAGTTGCAGTGCGGGAGGGGCTGCCCGGGCTCGAGGAGGCCGTGCATCGGGATGTGCACGTGGCCGAGCTCGCCGGCGAACCCCGCCGCGCCCTTGATGACCTGGCCCTTCTCGATGACGCCGCCGCCGAAGCCGGTGCCGATGATCGCGGAGATCGAGGCCCGCTGGGAGGCGAGGGGGCCGAAGAGCTGGTGGTGCGCGTAGAGCGCGGCCGCGTTGCCGTCGTTGTTGTAGACGACGGGGAGGGCCAGGCGCTCTTCGAGCGCGCCGCGGAAGTCGTAGTTGCGCCACCCGGGGTGGGAGAAGTTCGTCGAGCCGCGCGAGGAGATCACGCCCACCGCGCTCGCCGGCCCCGGCGTGTCGAGGCCCACCGCGCGCACGCGCTCGCGCGCGACGCCGGTGCGGCGCAGGACGTCCTCGAAGGAGAGGACGAGCGCCGCCACCGCGACGTCCGGCCCCTCGGTCACCCGGCTCGGGCTCTCGAGGAGCTCGTCCACCAGGAAGCGCCCCGAGGCGTCGAGGACGGTAGCGTTGTTCTTGTTGCCGCCGTTGTCGAGACCCACCACCACCCAGCCGTCGGTCTGCATCGCCGCTCCTTTCGCGAACGACAGATTCTAGTCTAGGATCCCGGCAACGCGCCGCCGCCCGGCCGCCGAGGAGGCACCCATGAGAACCGCGCCGCTGGGCCTCGTCCTGCTTCTCGCCGTCCCCGCCGCCGGCGCCACCCCCGCCGCCTCCGCGGAGGCGGTTCCCCCGGGCCGGCGCCTGTCGGCCGTCCCGTTCACGCGCGTCACGATCGACGACTCCTTCTGGGCCCCGCGCCGGAAGACCAACTGCGAGGTCTCGGTCCCCCACCAGTATGCGATGAACGAGGAGACGGGGCGGATCGACGCGTGGCGGCTGCAGTGGAAGCCGGGAACGGAGCCGAAGCCCCACATCTTCTGGGACTCGGACGTCGCCAAGTGGATCGAGTCGGCGAGTTACTGCCTCGCCGAGAAGCGTGACCCCGTCATGGAGGCGCACATCGACGACGTCGTGGACCTGATGGCGAAGGCCCAGCTCCCCGACGGCTACCTGAACAGCCACTTCATCCAGGTCGAGCCCGAGATGCGCTGGAAGAACCTCGGCCACTGGCACGAGCTCTACTGCGCCGGCCACCTGATGGAGGCCGCGGTCGCCTACTTCCAGGCCACGGGCAAGCGGAGGATGCTCGACGTGATCGTCCGCTACGCCGACCACATCGACGCGCGGTTCGGGCCGGGGAAGCACGCCGGCACCTCCGGACACCCGGAGGTCGAGCTCGCCCTCGTCAAGCTCTACCGGGCCACCGGCGAGAAGCGCTATCTCGACCTCGCCCTCTTCTTCCTGAACCAGCGCGGGCAGAAGCCGTCCGTCTTCCAGCGGGAGATGGAGCAGCTCACCCCGGAGCAGGCGGCCACCCATCGGGCGTTCTTCGTGAAGCCGGACGGCTCGTTCAACACCGAGTACAACCAGGACCACCTGCCCGTCCGCGAGCAGAGCGAGCCCGTCGGCCACGCGGTGCGGGCGATGTACCTCTACAGCGGCATGGCCGACGTGGGGGCCGAGACCGGCGACCGCAGCCTCATCGACGCGGACCTGCGCATCTGGGACACCCTCACCGCGAAGCGCATGTACCTCACCGGCGGGATCGGGCCCTCCGGCGACAACGAGGGCTTCACCGCCGACTACGACCTGCCGAACGACACCGCCTACTGCGAGACGTGCGCGAGCGTGGGCCTCGTCTTCTGGGCGCACCGGCTACTGCAGATCGAGAAGGACGCCCGCTTCGCCGACGTGCTGGAGCGGGCGCTCTACAACGGCGCCCTCGCCGGCATCGCCCTCGACGGCAAGCGCTTCTTCTACGACAACCCGCTCGAGAGCAGCGGCACGCACCACCGCCGGGGCTGGTTCGGCTGCGCCTGCTGCCCGGGCAACATCTCGCGGCTCATCGCCTCGCTGGGCTCGTACGTCTACTCGGAGGCGCCGGGCGAGGCCTGGGTCCACCTCTACGCGCAGGGCCGCGCGACACTCGACCTCGGCGGGCGGAAGGTGGTCCTCGCCCAGCAGACCCGCTACCCCTGGGACGGGGAGGTCGCGCTCGCCGTCGAGCCGGCGACGCCCGGCCGGTTCGCCCTCCACCTGCGCGTGCCGGGCTGGGCGCGGGGCGCGACCGTCTCCGTGAACGAGGGCCCGGCGACCCCGGCGGCTCCGGTGAGGGGCTACGCCCTCGTCGACCGGGAGTGGAGGGCGGGCGACCGCGTGACGCTCGCCCTGCCGATGCCGGTCGAGAGGGTGCGCGCGCACCCGGCGGTGAGGCAGGACGCCGGCCTCGTGGCGCTCCAGCGCGGGCCGCTCGTCTACTGCCTCGAGGGTGTCGACAACCCCTGGCCGCTGCACCGCGTGGTCCTGCCCACCGCCGCGGAGCTCACCGCGAAGCACGAGCCCGAGCTGCTCGGTGGGGTGACGGTCGTCGAGGGCCCGGCCGAGCGGGTCGACGACGCGGGCTGGGCGGGAGCGCTCTACCGGGTGGCGCCGGCCGCGAAGGGGCCGGTGCGCATCCGCGCCGTGCCCTACTACGCGTGGGACCACCGGGCCGCGGGCGAGATGCGGGTCTGGCTGCGCGCGGCCGAGTAGGGTCGGGTTACCGCGAGGCGCTCGCGAGGCGGCTGGAGTAGGGCGAGGGGAGGGCCCGGGCCGCCGCCGCGGGCCGCGCGAGCTCTTCCCGCCGGTCCGGATAGAGGGCGGTGAAGCTCCCGTCCGCGCCCACCTCGAGCGCGGCCAGGTTTCTCCCGTACACGTCGCCCATGCCGACGTCGATCCCGATCACCCGCCCACCGAAGCGGACCTGGATCCGGCCGGTGCCCGTCACCGAGTGGCCCACCACGATCGCGCGCGCCCCGAGCGACTGCAGCGCCTGGTCGACCCTGAGCGTGAGAAGGGTCTCGTCGTCCTGGGCCAGGCCCCGGTACCAGAGCGGCCCGTTCTCGCCGGCGGCGAGGGTCGAGAGCGGGTCCTTCTTCGTCTGCGCCACGTCCTCGTTCAGCTCGCGCCTCACCCTGGCGTTCACCTCCTCGCAGCCGAGGGCCGCCACCTCGGGAGTGAGCCCACCGTGGACGAAGACGACGCCGTTCACCTTCACCATCACGGGCCGCTCGCGCAGCCACTTGCCGTACCGGCCCTCCGCCGAGAGGGCCGCGGTCCGCTCGATGAAGCCGAGCGGCACCTGCTTCAGGAACCTCTCGTGGAAGGCGTCCTCGTCGAAGGGCTGCCCCGCGGCTCTGGCGCTCTTCCGCGCCTGGTACAGGGTCGCCTCGTAGTAGTGCTCCCGCCGCCTCGTCGACCCCGGCTCCTGGTAGGCCTTGTACTCCTCCGCGTTGACGTAGCGGAGGTCCCCGAGCATGTTCATCACCTCGTGGTTGCCGAGGAGAGCGTGGACCCGCCCGCCGGCCTTGCGGGCCTCGCCCTCGAGGCGCATCAGGAGGTCGAGGACCTTGCGGGTGTCCTTCCCGCGGTCGAGGAGATCCCCGGTCTGGACGAGTTGGGCCTTCCCGCCCGCCCAGTGCCTCTTCTCGTCAACGATGCCCGCGAAGCCCAGGATGGTGACCAGGCTGTCGTAGGCCCCGTGGACGTCGCCCACCGCCACGACCCGCGGCGCTGCGACAGCTGGACAGCCCCCGTCCGCGGCCAGCCCCGCGCGGGGGGCGAGCCCCGGCCCGAGGGACAGCAGGGCCGAGGCGAGCCCCGGGAGCAGCGACACGCGACGCGTCGTCATCGAACCCTCAGAAAGGAAACACGGCGGCCTCACCCCTCTCCAGGGCGAGGCGCTCGAAGTGGGCCACGATCTTGTCCCGGCGCTTGAGGATGCTCCGCACCTGGCCGTCGCTCAGGACCCAGGGGCGGACCCGCTTCATGACGCCGGCCTCGTCCAAGGTCTTCATCCGCTCGAAGAACGCGCGGTCGATCCGGGTCATCTCCTTCTCGAAGGGCATCCTGTCGCGGGCGAAGGCGCGCGAGTGGTCGATGAGGATGATGTTCCACTCGCCGTCCACCAGCATGTTGCCGGCGTTGCGGTCGATGTTGGCGATCAGGTTGTCGAACACCCTCTGGCGGCAGACCTGCTTCGCCCAGTCGACCGGGCGCGGGCAGGCGGACTGGTCCACGTCCTTGAGGTTCTTGCAGCCCTCGACCCAGAGCTGGACCGAGGCAAGCTCGCCTCCCACGCGCCGCTCCACGGTCACCGGCACCATATCGAGGCCGAGGAGGCGGTCCAGCTCGTACGCCGCGATCTCCGACTTGTAGGCCTCCCAGAAGCCCTGCCGCTGGCCCATCGGCAGGTGCTTGACCGCGGCGCTCGCCGCGAGGCCGCCCCGTGCGAAGAAGGCCCGCTTCGGCTTCGTCACCCCGATGGGGACGTTGGTCACGCGCTCGATGGGCGCCGTCCGCAGGTACTCCTCGATCTCCGCCTCGTGGCCGATCCAGATCTTGGCGCCCGCGGCCACCGCCGCGGGCGGCGCCGCCGGGGCCGGCACCTGGGCCGCGGCGAGCGCGGCGGCGAGGCAGGTCACCACGACGACCAAGGCTTTCTTCATGGCGGCCGTCCTTTCGCGAGAGGGCTGTGGGGCAGAGTGTACACTGCCCGCCTCCTCTGCTTTAATGCGCCCTGCTCCCGATGACCCGGACCCTCGAGCGGCTGCTCCGCCTCCAGCGCGGCGATCTCCCCCGCGGGGCGCTCCTCTTCGCCTACCTCTTCCTGGTGATCGCGGCCTACGTCGTCGGGCAGGTGGCCCGCGACGCCCTCTTCCTCGGCCGCTTCGACGCCTCTCTCCTGCCCTTCGCGGACCTGACGCTCTTCCTCCTCGTGACGGTCGTGATCGGGCTGTATATGCGCGCGGGGCGGCGGCTCGGGCTGGACCGGCTGCAGGCGGCGAGCCTCCTCCTTTTCGGCGTGGTGGCGCTCGTCCTCGCCGTCCTCGCCCGCGGGGCCCCGGCGGCCTGGGTGTTCCCGGTCGTCTACGTGTGGGTCGGCATCTTCGGTGTCCTCGCGCCCGCGCAGGTGTGGACCCTCGCGAACTACGTCCTCACGCCGCGCGAGGCCCGCCGCCTCTTCGGCTTCGTGGGGGCGGGGGCGACGCTCGGGGCCACGGTCGGGGGCCTGCTCTCGAGCGCCCTCGCGCGCCGCTTCGGGGCCGAGAGCCTTCTCGTGGTGACGTCGGCTCTCCTCCTGCTGGCCACGATTCCCGTTCGCGCGCTCTGGCGCCAGCGCCCCGGGACCGAAGACGCCGCCGCTCCCGCGTCGGGCGGCCGGCACGGGCTCCGGGCCAGCCTCCGGCTGGTGCTGGGCTCGCCGCACCTGCGGGCGATCGCCGGGGTGGTGCTCATCTCCTCGTTCGTGACCGCGGTGTCGGGCTGGCAGTTCAAGGCCATGGCCCAGCAGGCGCTCGTCACGAAGGACGCCCTCGCCACGAAGGATGCCCTCGCCGCCTTCTTCGGCACGTTCAACGCCTCGGTGGGCGCGCTCTGCGTGGCGACGCAGTTCCTCCTCACCGCGGGGGTCCTGCGCCGCTTCGGGCTCGGGCCGGTCCTCTTCCTTCTTCCCGCGGGCCTCCTCGCGGGATCGGCGGGGCTCCTCGTCA
>JBGPQQ010000224.1:0-6070 GCA_041489115.1 Vicinamibacteria bacterium
CCTCGGGGACGCGGCCGAGCGCGCGGAGCAGCATGCCCCGGGCGCAGGTGGCGATCGCGGGGTAGTGGCCTCCGCGGAAGAGGTACGTGTCCGCCTCGTCGAGGGCCGCCTGGAGCCGCGGGCGCCACTCGACGTCGCTCGCCTCACCGAGCTTCTGCGCCGCCCGGTACGCGAACGCCGCCTGCCGGAAGTCGCGGCCCGCCGAGGCACGGCGCCAGTGCTCGCGAGCGGGGGCCTCGTTCCCGAGCAGGGCCTGCAGCTCCCCGGCGTAGTACTGGAAGCGCGGCGCGCCGACGAAGGCCTTCATGCCGTCCTTCGTGAAGTCGAAGCCGGCCACCGGCTGGCCGAACGCCGCCGCGAGCGCCTCCGCCTCGGCCTTCCGCCCCTCGTGCGCGAGGGCGAACGCCTGGCGCAGCTTCACCTCGAGGTAGACCTGTCGCACGTTCGTGCCGAACTCCTCGCGGGGAAAGAACCGCCCGGGGAAGAGCGCCTCCGCCTCGGCGAAGCGCCCCGCTTCGGAGAGGGCGAGGGCGAGCTTGAAGACGAGCGTCGAGGGCAGGACCGCCTCGGGATTGCGTCGCAGCGAGGCGATCCGCTCCTCCGGCCCGCGGCCGAGGAGGCTAAGGGCCTGGTCCGCGCCTTGGTACAGCTCGACGTTCGCCGGGTCCGTGCCCATCCCCTCCTCGAAGACGCGCAGGGCGTCCTCCGCCGCGCCGCGCGCGTAGAGGAGCGTGAAGCCGATGTCGCGGTGGAGGACCGGGAGCCGGGGATCGAGGGCGCGGGCCTTCTCCCACTCGGCGAGCGCCTCGTCCGTCATCCCGCCGGAGAGGTGGAGCGAGCCGAGGAGGAAGTGGGCGGTGGCGTCCTTCGGGTTGACGTCCACGGCCCGGCGCAGCACCACGACGGACTCGGGACGGTTCGGGAAGACGTAGCGGGTGGACTGGCGCGAAGCGAGGTCGAAATCCTCGCGGCCGGAACGGCCCGCCTTCTCGGCGCAGTAGCCTCGGTAGTACGCGACCAGCGGGTACTCCTGCGGCAGGACCGCTCCCGGCTCGGCCACGACACCGCTCGACGGGTACCGCCGCGCGAGGAGCGCGTGGGCGTCGTCCCAGAGGCCGAGGGCCATGTAGTCCACGGCCAGCTCGAGCACGCGCTCCGGGTCTCCGGCGAGGTGGGCCCACAGCGCCTCGTCCGCGGCTCCGAGCGCGACCGCCTCGTGCCGGAGGAAGGAGCTGGGGGGATCCACCGACCGCCAGTGCGCGAGACGCCCCTTCGCCTCCGCGAGGCGACCGGTCCGGCGCAGGAGAGCCACCTCCATCCCGCCCGCCCGGATCATGTCGGGGGACTCCGCCAGGGCCTGCCGGACGAGCCGGAGGCCCTCGGCGGGATCGCCCTCGCGGGCCGCGAGCCGTCCGAGCTGCAGGAGGGACGCGCCGCGGAAGCCGGGCAGCGTCGCCGCCTGGTCGAAGGCGAAGCGGGCCTTCTGCGCCTCGCCGAGGGCGACCTGGGCGAGGCCGAGGTAGTAGAGAGCCTCGGCGTCGTTGCTCCTCCGCGCCACCGCCTTCGACAGGGGCTCGACCGCCTCCGCGTAGCGCTTGAGCTGGACGGCCAGGCGGCCGGCGGCCCGCTGCAGCTCGGGGCTCCCCGGAAAAGCCGCGAGCGCGGCCTCGTAGACGTCGTGCGCCTCGAGGAGCTTTCCGTTCAGCTCCTGGTGGCGGCCGAGCTCCACCCAGTCGCCCTCGCTCCTCTTTTCCGGCGGCGGGAAGACGTACGGCGGCTGCGGGCCCGTCTTCACCTCGGCCTTCGGCACGACGTCGTAGCGGCCCTCGGTGTGGGCGAGGAGCTCCCGGCCGGCCGCGTCGCGAATCTCGACGGTGTACGGGCCCGGGGCCGCGAGCTCGGCGTACGTCCGATCGAAGACTCCCGAAGGGTCGAGGCTCAGCGGCTCCTCGCGCACCGTCCGTGCCCCGTCCCGCACGAGGACGCGGCCGTTGCGGATGGCCCGCGTCACGTTGAGGCCGACCTGCAGGGCGCGACCTTCGCCCCGCCGCACGTGGACGGCCCCTTCGGCGTTCGCCCGCGAGTAGCCGCCAATCTTCCGCACCGGCTGGTAGGACTCCCGGAAGCGCAGGAGCTGCTGGGGCTCGAGGAACGCGTAGGTCTCCTGATTGCGAAAGAGGCCGGCCTGCACCTCGAGGTACGCGCTCTCGTCGTCGGAGAGGGCGCGGCGCCAGTCCTTCCCCTCGTCGTCCCAGCCCCAGGACCAGATCTTCTTGCCGGGCATGTCGTGGTGGTCCGCCACGTGCACGATCCCCGACTCTGTCGCGGGGTGGTAGACACCCATGAACGGCTCGCGGCTGCCGTGGGCGAAGCGGGACACGAAGCCTGCGACGTGGTTGCGCGGATAGCTGAGGTCCGCTCCCGAGGAGTCGACTGGCCAGGTGTCCACGTCCGCGAAGTGGTGGGACGCCGAGAGCTCCATGGGGTAGAGGATGTGCGAGTCGTCCTCGGTGCGGACCGAGGCCGTCGTCCACCAGTAGAAGCGGTGCCGGACGTCGCTGCGGTTGTAGAGTGTCGTGGTCTGCTCGAGGAGCGAGCGCCCGGGGCGGAGCGTCAGCTCGACGCGCCACTGCATCCCGTAGGGGCGGTCGATCGTCCCCACCCAGACGGACGCGCTGCCGTCGGAGTGGCGCACGGTCCCGAAGTCCACCGGAGACACCGTGGCCCAGTTGTGGGAGACCGGGAAGTTGAACTCGACCCCGAGCGCCACCCAGGCCCCGCGGTACGCCACGTCGGCGTATTTGATCGAGGGGTTGGCGTAGAACATCTCGGCGCCGCTCGCCTTGTCGACGCAGCTGTAGATCCGCCCCCCGAGGTCGGGCAGCACGGTCAGCTTCAGGTACTCGTTCTCGAGCGTGAGCATGCGCCAGGCCCGGTTCGATCGCCGGTCGGTCAGGTTCGTGCGCGCCGTGTAGGGGTAGATGAGGAAGGGCCGCCGCGCGAAGAGGTCGAACCGGGGGTTCACGTCGGGCAGGCTTTCCTCGTAGGTCGGGAGGGTGAGGGTCCCCGCCTGGACCCGTACCGCCCTCGCCGCGTCGGCGGTCGCGGGAAGCGACCGGGGGGCGCCGAGCGGAGCGGCTTCGGCCGGGCGCCGCGCGGCGAGGCACGCGAGAAGGCCGCAGGCGAGGAGAGGGAGGAAGGGGCGATGTCGGCTCATGGCAGCGTCTCCGATTCCGGTTTCCGGCGCGGTCTCAGGCTCCGCACCATGCGAGGGTGGCCGCGAGGTACACCTCGGCGGTCCGCTGGACGGAAGCGACCTCCACGTACTCGTCGGCGTTGTGCGCCCCCGCCCCGCGCGGGCCGAAGACGAGGGTGGGGATGTCGAAGTGCTTCTGGTTCAGGAAGGCGTCGCACGGCCACTCGGCGGCGGTGAGCGGCACCTCCGGCCCGAGCACCCCCCGCGCGGCCCCGTGCAGGCAGCGCGTCCACGGGTGATCGGCCGCGAGCTCGTGCCCCTCGAGGGGCGGGTCCACGAGCCGTCGCACCTCGACGGGGTGCGAGCGGAAGAACGGGTCGGCGGCGCTGAACGCCGCGAGCGACTCCTCGATCTCGCGCACGCGCGCACCCACGTCCTCGTGGGGCAGGAACTGGAAGTACACGCGCACGCGGGCCTCGAGCGGCACGCTCCACGGAATGTCGGGGTCGAAGCGGTTGGCCTCGAGGGCCAGGACCTGCACGGGCGCGGGGTCCGGGAAGTCGCGGTAGGTCTCGCCGCGGTCCACCTCCCGCCGCCTCCGGGTCCACGAGTCGATCCAGGCGAGGAGCCGGCCCATGGGAACGGCGGGGCTCACCACCTCCTCCTTCGAGAAGTAGGCGCTCGGGTCGCCAGCGCGGCACACGACGTCGAAGAAGTGGCCGCCCCGCGAGGCCCGGAGCACCGCCTCGTTCGTCGGCTCGGCGATGGCACAGGCGTCCGCCCGGTCGCCGCGCAGGCGGCCGGCGAGCGTCCCTCCGCCGCCGGCGAACTCCTCGTCCACGACCGACTCGACGAGGAGGTCGCCGCCGGGCCGCAAGCCCGCTTTCCGGAGCGCGATCGCCACCGCGCACTGCGCGGCGAGGCCGCCCTTCATGTCCCAGCTCCCGCGCCCGTAGAGCCGGCCCTTCCGGATGGCAGCCGACCACGGGCTGTCCCTCCACGGGTTCGGGCGCGTGGGGACGGTGTCGACGTGCCCGCTCAGGAGGAGGCTCCGGCCGCGACCCGTGCCGGGCAGGCGGGCGATCAGGTTGTGGCGGCCGCGGTAGTCCCGGTCCCGGCGCACGAAGGGGTGTCGCGAGCGCGAGAGGAAGCCGACGTCGTAGAGGTCCACGTCGATGTGGTGGCAGCGCAGGGCGCGGGCCAGCACCTTTTGGGCCGCGGTCTCGTGGCCCTCCGGCGGGATGGCCACGCTGTCGACGCGGACGAGCGCCTGCGCGAGGGCCACGATCTCCTGGCGCAGTGGGCGGAGCAGGCGTCTCGCATCGCGCGCCGCGCCGGACGCCGGTTCAACGGTCACGGGGGCGCTCCGGTGTCGTCTCCGCGGGAAGAAGGCGCCCGAAGCCCTCGGAGAAGCTGAGGCCGTGCTCCCCAGCGAAGGCGAGGAGGGTGTCGAGCGAGAGGTCGGGCGGGATCGTGTGCGGCGAGGTCACCTTGAAGGCCGCGACGAGGGCCCCGAGATCGAGCGCGGTGGCGAGCGGCCTCTCCGCGAGGCTCGTGCACGGAGCCGCGGTCCCCGCGAAGGGCAGGCCCACCGCGAGACCGGCCAGGAGGCCGCCGAGGAGGGCGTCCCCCGCGCCCGCCGTGCTGACCACGGGGACGGGGAGGGCCGGCGCGTGCGTCCAGCCGGTGCCGTCGAAGGCGAAGGCCCCGCACGCGCCCGCGGTGACGACGAGCCGGACCCCCGGCCGGAGCGCGAGCGCCACATCCGCCAGGCGCCCCAGAAAGGGCTCGGGGGCCTCGGGCGCGAAGGGCGCTCCGGCGAGGGCCGCGGCCTCGTCCTCGTTCAGGGCCAGCAGGTCCACGAGCGACAGGAACCCCGTGTCCCGCGCCTCCTCGACCTCGGCCGTGGTGAGGGAGGCGGCGCGCAGCGCGCCCTTCTCGCCCGCCCGGCGCAGCAGGTGGCGGCGCACCGCGAGCGGCACCTCGGGCACGGCGAGCGCGATCGAACCCGGGGAGAGCCAACGCTCCGCGAGATCGACGTCGCGCTCGCTCACGAGCGCCGCCGCCGAGTCCACCGTCGTCACGTTGCCGCCGCTGCCGTCGGGATACTGGAAGCAGACGCTCAGCAGCGTGGGGCGGCCGGGCACCGCGTCCACGAAGCGCACGTCCATGCCCGCCTTCTCCATCTCGGCGCGGAGGCGGAGGCCCGCCTCGTCGACCCCGACCTTGCCGACCGGGAGGACGCGGAAGGGGCCGCGGTCGTCCCGTGCCCCGAGCAGCACGGTCGGGTAGTGGGCGACGATGTGGAGCTTGCAGTAGTCCCGCACGTCGAGGAGCCGCCCCGGACGGCTCTCGTTCCTCCCGAGGTCGTGGTTCCCCTCGAGGGCGAAGAAGATCCCGGCGCCGATGCCTCCCACGCCGACCAGGCACCGGTAGGGAGCGTCGCTCCCCAGTCTCAGAAAAGCTCCCATTCCGGGTTCTCGCCGATGGGGTGCCGGGCGGTGTCCATCGTGGCGGTCACGAGCGCGTCGGGGTGGCGCTGGAGGAGGGTCATCGGGTACTCCGGGGTCGGCTCGGAGAAGAGCGCGACCCGCAGCGCGGTCTGCTTCCAGCTCCCGGTGTCGCTGAAGACGCGCACCTTCCGCGCGGAGAGGCACTCCTTCATCCCGAGCGTCACCGACATCGGGGGGACGAACTGGTAGGCCGCCCCGAAGGTGCGGTGAGCGAGGGCGAGGATCGTGTCGAGGTTGTTCTCCTGGACGCGGATCGTGGACGCGGCCAGCTCCTCGAGCCCCACCGGGAGGAAGGCGTGGCGACGCGCCTGGTTGTAGGCCACGTGCCCGTCCTGCCCCCAGCCGCCGAGGGTGAGGTCGA
>JBGPQQ010000225.1:0-6051 GCA_041489115.1 Vicinamibacteria bacterium
GCCTTCTTCGTTCTCGGCATCAGCGCCTGGCACCTCCTCCGCGCGAAGGACGAGGAGACGAAGGACGCGTTCCGCCGCTCCTTCCGCTTCGGGGCCGTGTACGCCTTCGTGGCCACGGTGGCGGTGATGGTGGTGGGCCACACCCAGGCGCAGTACATGACCCGAGACGGAGAGCGCCGAGGCGACTGGGGGTTCGAGATGCGCTTCTTCTTCCGGTGGGAGATCGAGCACCTCGTGGCCCGCTCGAAGCTGCGGCTCGAAGCGCTCTACGGCGACTTCGCGGGAGGCCCGCTGACGGCGGAGTCGCGCGAGTACGTGGTCGCCTGCCGACGCGACCGCTGAAGCCTGCGCCCCGACCGGCGCCTCAACCCCTCGCCGGCGCTCGGCTGCCGGCCGGCCTCGCCCTCGGCAACACGGTGTGGGCCTCTGCGCTCGTGACGGCCAGCTTCATGGCCGTGGGTAGATCTGCATCCAGTAGAGAACGTAGTCTCCGCCCGGCGCGATCCGCGCGTCGTTCAGGCGGCGCAGCCACGTCTCATTGTAGCTCACCCGCCCATCTTAGCGTCGGACCCGGCCGGCCCGGGATCGCTCGCCCGCGCCTTCCGGGCACCGGCGCGGCCTGCGGCGCGCGACGGTCGTGCGCCCCCGGGCGTTGTACGATAGCGGCGCCGCCCCTCGCGCGGGCGCGCGCCATGCTCCGACGCCACGCTCCCTCCGTCGCTCTCGTGCCCGTCCCCCGCCGGCGTTTCCTCGCCGGGCTGCTGTGCGCGCTCGTCTCCGCGTCGTGCGCGTCGTTCGGCGGTCGCCGGGAGCCGCCTCCGCCTCCACCCCCGCCCGGCCGGGCGCTCACCCCCGAGCCGCCCGTCCCGCCCGACGAGGAGCCGCTGCCGGTCGAGGTCGTCGAGGAGCCGATCGCCGTCGCGGCCTGGGCTGAGCCGAGGCAGCTTCCGCCGGGCGGCGGGCAGGCCCAGATCCTCGTGCGCGTCCAGAAGCGCGGCGGCCGGCGCTTCCCCGGCGTCGAGGTCCGCCTGCGGGCCTCGCGCGGCTCGCTCTACTCCGGGGGGCGCGTCCTCGTGACGGACGAGCAGGGCATGACGCGCGACCGGCTGACCACGCGGAAGACGGCCGTGATCACCCTGAACGCCGGCGGCACCCGCTACCGCTTCCAGGTGTCTGTGGCGGCCGCACCCTAGCGGGAGACGCCATGCGACCTGCCGATCCCGGAGTCGTCGGCGACCTCGAACGGATCCTGTCCCCGGACCGCGTGCTCTCGCGGCCGATCGACCGTCTCGGCCGCTCCGCCGACGCCTCGATCTACCGCCTGATACCCGAGGTGATCGTGCGGCCCCGCGGCGTCGGCGAGGTGTGCGAGCTGCTCGCCTGGGCGCGCCGCCGCGGGCGGCACGTGACGTTCCGGGCCGCGGGCACGTCGCTCTCCGGCCAGGCGGTGAGCGACGACGTGCTCGTGGAGATCGGGCCGTTCTTCCGCGGCGCCCGCGTCCTCGACGACGGGGCGCGCGTGTGGACCCAGCCCGGCGTCGTCGGGGGGCACCTCAACCGGCTCCTCGCCCCGCACCGCACGCGGGTCGGACCCGATCCGGCCTCGATCGACGCGGCGATGATCGGGGGCATCCTCGCCAACAACTCCTCCGGGATGTGCTGCGGCGTCGCGCAGAACAGCTACCACACGCTCGACTCGCTCGCCGTGCTCCTCGCCGACGGGACGGCGGTGGACACCGCCGAGCCCGACGCCGACGAGGCGCTCCGCCGGGCGCGTCCGGACCTCCACGCCGAGCTCCTCGCGCTGCGCGACGAGATCCGGCGGGACGCGCCCCTGGCCGCCCGCATCCGGATGAAGTTCTCCACGAAGAACACGAGCGGGTACAGCCTCAACGCCTTCGTGGACCACGACCGGCCCGCCGACATCCTCTCCCACCTGATGGTGGGCTCCGAAGGAACGCTCGGGTTCGTGGCCGACATGACCTTCCGCACCGTCGCCGAGCCGCCCTCGCGCGCGACCGCGCTCGTCTTCTTCGCCGAGCTCGAGGAGGCGGGGGCGGCGGTGGCGCCCCTGGCCGCGGCGGGGGCGGACGCGCTCGAGATCCTCGACGCCGCGTCGCTGCGCTCCGTCTCGACCGAGTACCCGCTGCCGTTCGAGATCGGCCGGCGTCACGCCGCCCTCCTCGTCGAGCTCCGCCGGATGGACGAGGCGACGCTCGCCACCGCCGTCGACGAGGCGCGGACGATCCTCAAGCGCTACCGCCTCCTCGAGCCGCCCCGGTTCACGACGGGCGAGGCGGAGCGGGCGGCGCTCTGGCACCTGCGCAAGGGCCTCGCCGCGCGTACCGGCGCCATGAGGCCGACGGGGACCGCCTTCCTCACCGAGGACGTGGCGGTGCCCGTGGCGCGCCTCGCCGAGGCCATCCTCGACTTCCAGGCGCTCTTCGAGCGGCAAGGGATTCCCGACACCGTCATCTTCGGCCACGCCAAGGACGGCAACCTCCACTTCGTGATGGCCGAGGACGTGCGGAGCCCCGAGGCGATCGAGCGCTACGGCGCCTTCATGCAGGGGCTCGTGGATCTCGTCGTGAACAAGTACGACGGGGCGATCAAGGCCGAGCACGGCTCGGGGCGCAACATGGCGCCCTTCGTGAAGACCGAGTGGGGGGAACGCGCGTACTCCCTGATGGAGCGCGTCAAGCGGATGCTCGACCCGGAGGGCATCCTGAACCCCGGCGTCGTGCTGAACCCGAGCCCGCGGGCGCACCTCGAGAGCCTCAAGCCCTGCCCGACCATCTCGCCTCTCGCCGACCGCTGCACCGAGTGCGGCTTCTGCGAGCCGCGCTGCCCCTCGCGGGACCTGACCCTCACGCCCCGCCAGAGGATCGTGGTGACGCGCGAGGTGACGCGGCTGCGGGCCTCGACGGCACCCGCGGACCGGGAGTGGGCGGAGGCGCTCGAGGCGGACTTCGTGTACGAGGGCGTGACGACGTGCGCCGGGGACTCGATGTGCCAGGCCGCGTGCCCGGTGAAGATCGACACCGGAGCGCTCGTGAAGGAGCTGAAGGCGGCGGCGCACCCCGAGTGGTCGCACCGGGCCGCCGCGGTTGCGGCGGAACGCTTTTCCCTCGTCGCGGCGGCCGCCCGGGCGGGCCTGGGCACGACCGCGGCGGCGCGGGCGCTGCCCCTCGGGCCCGGAATCGTCGAGCTCGCCGCGGAGGCTGCGCACGCGGTGGCCCCCACCCTGGTGCCCCGCGTTCCCGTCGCCTTGGCGCTCCCGCGGCCGGCGCCGGCGCTGCCCGCCCCCGCTCCCGGCCCGGCGGCCGGCCGCGGCGTCGTCTACTTCCCGAGCTGCCTCACCCGCATCGTGGGCGCGCTCCCCGGCGAGGACGCTCTTCCCCCGGCGCGCGCGATGAACGAGGTGCTGCGGTGGGCCGGCTTCTCCGTGCGCCTGCCCGACGGCATCGAGGGCCTCTGCTGCGGCATGGCGTTCGCCAGCAAGGGCTACCCCGACGCCGCGCGCGCGGCGGCGCGGAAGACGGCCGAAGCCCTGTGGCGTGCGTCGAGCGGGGGACGCCTGCCGGTCGTGACCGACGCGTCGCCGTGCGCGGGGACGCTCGCCGAGCTCGTGACGGAGATCCTGAAGGAAACCGGGCGCGAGGTGCGGATGCTCGACTTCCCCGGCTTCTGGGCGCGGGAGGTGCTGCCCGGCGTGGCCGACCCGCCGCGCCGGAAGGGGACGGCCATCCTCCACCCCACCTGCACGCTCATCAAGTCGGGCGGGGTCGCCGACCTCCTGGCGGTGGCGCGCGCGCACGCGGCGACCGTCGAGGTCCCGCTCTTCGCCGAGTGCTGCGGCTTCGCCGGCGACCGGGGCTTCCTCGTGCCCGAGTTGACCGCGAGTGCGACCGCGGTCGAGGCGGCGGAGGTACGGCGCATCCTCGAGCGCGAGCCGGGCGCCGGCTGCTACTCGACCTGCCGCACCTGCGAGATCGGGATGTCGCAAGCGGTGGGCCGGCCCTTCCGCTCGCTCCTCCACCTGGTGCACGAGGCCGTGGCGCGTGCTTGAGCGGCTCCTCGACGCCCTCGCGTCGCTGCCGCTCGTCCCCACATACCTCGTGCTGATGGCGCTCTCGGCGCTCGAGAACGTCTTCCCGCCGGTGCCCGCCGACACCGCGGTCGCGCTCGGAGCCTTCCTCGCCCGCCGGGGGGAGGTCTCGGTCGTGCCCCTGGCGGCGCTGTGCTGGCTCTCGAACCTCGCCTCGGCCGCCGGCACGTACGTCTTCGCGCGCCGCCACGGCCGCGGCTTCTTCCGCGACGGCTGGGGTCGCAAGCTGATGCCGCCGGAAGTCCTCGCCGCGCTGGAGGAAGCCTACGGACGGTGGGGAACCGCCGGCATCTTCCTCAGCCGCTTCCTTCCCGGCGTGCGCGCGGCGGTGACGCCGTTCGCGGGCGTCGCCGGGCTCTCGCCCTGGAGAGCGCTCCTACCGGCCGCGGCGGCCTCCGCGATCTGGTACGCGTTCCTGGCGGTCGCGGGCTACGCGCTCGCGCAGAACTGGGAGGCCGTGAAGGCCTTCGTGGCCGACACGAACCGCGCGCTCGCCATCGCCGCGGTCGTTCTGGGCACGGCCGCCGTGGCCTGGCTGTGGCGCCGTTCCCGCCGTCGGCCGAGCTGAGCCACTCCCGAAGACCGCGAGACGGCCCCGCCGCTCGAGAGGAGCGGCAGCAGAATCTGCGGCATTCGCCCGTAACGCGTTGCTGACCCTGCCTCTCGATCCGGACTCCGCTCATCGCCCGAGTATAGCGGGGGCCGCGGGAGCGATAATGCGGGGGGAGGGCCTCATGCCGGCCACCGCCCAGCCGCTGGCCCAGCTCCTCGCCCGGCACACGCGCGAGGGCGAGCTCTGCGAGACGCTCGAGAACGGCCGCGTCCGCTGCGTCGCCTGCGGGCACCGCTGCCTGATCCCACCCGGGCGCGAGGGCATCTGCCGCGTCCGCTTCAACGAGGACGGGGTCCTGAAGGTCCCGTTCGGCTACGTGGCGGGGCTCCACATGGACCCGGTCGAGAAGAAGCCTTTCTTCCACGCCCTCCCGGGGGCGAGGGCGCTCTCGTTCGGGATGCTCGGCTGCGATTTCCACTGCGGGTACTGCCAGAACTGGCTGACCTCGCAGGCGCTGCGCGACCCCTCCTCGATGGCGCCGGCGGAGGAGGTGAGCGCCGCGGAGATCGTGTCGGCGGCGAAGCGGGGCGGGGCCCGCATCGTGACCTCGACCTACAACGAGCCGCTCATCACCAGCGAGTGGGCGGCGGCCGTCTTCCGCCTGGCGAAGGCCGAGGGCCTCCTCTGCTCGTACGTCTCGAACGGCAATGCCACCGAGGAGGTGCTGGAGTACCTGCGACCCCTCGTCTCGCTCTACAAGGTGGACCTGAAGGGCTTCCGGGACCGCCCCTACCGCGACCTCGGCGGCACCCTCGAGCGGGTCCTGTGGACGATCCGCGCCCTCCACGAGAGGGGGATCTGGGTCGAGGTGGTGACCCTCGTCGTGCCGGGCTTCAACGACGCCGACGAGGAGCTGCGCGACATCGCGCGGTTCCTCGTCTCCGTGTCATCCGACATCCCCTGGCACGTGACCGCCTTCCACCCGGACTACCGGATGGAGGACCGGGAGCCGACCTCCGTCCGGTCGCTGCTGCGGGCGGCGGAGATCGGCGCCTCGGAGGGCCTGCACTTCGTCTACGCCGGGAACCTCCCCGGGGTCGTGCGCAGCTGGGAGAACACGTACTGCCCCGGCTGCCGGGCCGTCCTCGTCGAGCGGCTCGGGTACCGCATCCTGGCGAACCGCCTCGGCGCCGACGGCCGCTGCCCCGGCTGCCGGCAGGTCGTGCCCGGGGTGTGGGGCTAGCGGCCGATCTTCGCCTTGGCGTCCCGCAGGGCGCGCCGGTAGTCGCCGTCCTTCATCTGCGCGTCGAGCTGCTCCGCGGTCGCGTTGATCGGCGGCTCGTAGGGGGGCTGCCGCAGGATGCCGTCGATGTTGGGCAAGGCCGAGCGC
>JBGPQQ010000226.1:0-6034 GCA_041489115.1 Vicinamibacteria bacterium
CGGCCGGGCCGGAGAGTCCAGACCCCGAAGCCGTCGGTGCGACGGATGTCGGTCCGCGTGACAAAGCCCATGCCGGTCTCGGCGTCGGGACCCACGAGCAGGTGCTGCCCCTGGAGGAAGAACCGGCCCGTGCGGTACTCCCCGCCCAGGCGGTAGGCCTTGTCGGCCTTCCGGTCCCCGGTAGCTGAGGTCAGCGCGGCAAAGCCGCTGAGGTTCAGCCGCCGGGTGGGCCAGAGCGAGAAGTCGAGGCCCCCGTCCGTCTCGCCGCTCTCGCGGGTGCGCCGGTCGGTGAGCATCGCGCCCACGAAGCCGTTCGCGCCGACGTCGCGCTTCACGCGCAGCGCCCCGAAGTTCGTGCGGGCGTCGCCGAAGGCCGCGTCCTGGAGGATGCTCAGGAAGCCGACGGTCTGCCGCCCCGCCCGACCGGAGAGCCGCACCCCGCCCATCACCGGCACCTCCCCCTCGTCCTCCTTGATGCCGATCTGCCGGGAGAAGAAGAGGAGGAAGGGCGGCGGCTCGAAGAAGCCTCGCGTCCCGAGATCGAAGACCCCGGCGTTCTCGAGGAAGAACTCCCTTTTCTCGGGCAGGAAGAGGTCGAAGCGGGTGAGGTTGACGATCTGGTCGTCGGACTCCACCTGCGCGAAGTCCGGGTTGACGGTGGCGTCGAGCACGAGGCCCGAGCGCACCTCCCACTTCAGGTCGCCCCCCACCGAGGCGCTGGTCTCGCGGGGGGTCGACCCGTCATCTTGCTGCTCGCGGCTCGCTCCCACGAGCCCGTAGGGCTTCGCCTCGAGGTTGAGGCGGGAGCGAGGCAGGGAAACGAGGCCGAGGAGGTGGCCGGCGCGGCTCACGCGGTGGAGGCCGCCCTCCGCGCGCGACCAGCCGCTCCACAGCGTCTCCTCGCTCTTCCGGCGGATGAGCCGCTCGACGTTGAAGCCCCAGGGCTCCGAGCCGCCGCCCGCGGGGTACCTCAGGCTGCGGAAGGGGATCGCGAACTCGGCCGACCACCCGTCCGCCGTGCGCCGGGCGGCCACCTGCCACACCCCGCGCCAGTCGGCGTTGTAGGAGGGGCTCTCGTCGGTCACGAGCGCGTCGAACTCCGCGCCGTTCGGGTTCGTGGCGAAGAGGAAGGCGTTGCGGTGGTCGTGGAAGGGATCGAGGAGGATGGCGACGCCGTCGTCGCCCGCCCACCTCGCCTGGTTGTCGAGCCCGGCGAGGAGGATGCGGTCCCGCTGCAGGATGCGCGCGATCACCTTCTGCGGCTCCCGGTCGAGCGCCCACACCCCGACGTAGAGCGTCGTGTCGTCGTAGAGGACCCGGACCTCGGTCGCCTCGCTCGCCGCCTCGCCTTCCCTCGGCTCCCGCTGGCGCAAGCCGCCCGCCGCCTCCGCGAGCGCCCACCCCGGCTCGTCGAGCTGGCCGTCGACGCGGACGGGCTCGCGGATGCGCGCCGCGGTCACCGAGGGCTCGCCCCCGGAAGTCGGGAGGCCATACGGAGGGGGCTCGCCCCCGGAAGTCGGGAGGCCATTCGGGGGGGGCTCGCCTGCCGCGGAGGCGAGGGCGACGGCGAGGAGGGCGAGCGCGAGCACGGCCGGTGATTATGCTACCGTCAGCGGAGATGGGCACCCTCGTCCGCCTCGTTCGCGAGCCGATCGACGTCGCGTCGCTCGCGGGAGCGACCGCCGCGGACGGCGCGGTCTGCCTCTTCGTGGGCGTCGTGCGGAACGAGAACCGGGGCCGGCCCGTTTTCCGCCTCGAGTACGAGGCGTACGAGGAGATGGCCGTGCCGCTGATGGACGAGATCGCAGCGGAGACGGCCAGACGCTTCCCCGTGACGGACGTGCGCCTCGTCCACCGCCTGGGACGCCTGGAGACCGGCGAGGCGAGCGTGGCGGTGGCCGTCTCCTCGCCGCACCGCGCGGAGGCCTTCGCCGCCTGCCGCTTCGCGCTCGACACGCTCAAGGCGCAGGTGCCGATCTGGAAGAAAGAGCTCTACGCGGACGGGTCGGAGTGGCTCGACGCAACGTCCGTCCCGCGGCCGTAGCCGGGGACGAGCGTCAGCCGCCGATCTGGAACATCGACCGGGTGCGGGTCGAGACGCCCTCGTCGAGCCGGTGGCCGGTGGGCTTCAGGGTCACCGCCTTGAGCAGGATCGACGCCACCTCGGCCTCACCCCCGCCCGAGCGCAGGGCCTGCTTCACGTCCAGCTCGTCGTCGTTCAGCAGGCACAGGTGGAACTTGCCGTCGGCGGTGAGGCGCATGCGGTTGCAGGCGCCGCAGTAGGGCTCGCTCACCGGCGAGATGAAGCCGACGACGCCCCGGCCGCCCGCGAAGCGGAAGTTGCGGGCCTCGTCGGAGGGGTGCTGGTCCGGGACCGGCTCCAGCGGGCCGAGCTCCGCCTCGATCCGGCGACGGGTCTCCGCCGAGGGGACGAACTGCGAAAGCGCCACGTGCGCGGTCTCCCCGCCCCCGAGCGGCATCAGCTCGATGAAGCGCACGTGCCAGTCGCCCTCGAGCGCCTGGCGGGCGAGGTCCACGACGTCGCCGTCGTTGTAGTCCCGGGTCACCGTGCAGTTGATCTTGATGGGGACGAGGCCCGCCTCCTCGGCCGCGGCGATCCCGGCCATCACCTCCTCGATCGAGGCGAAGCGCATCACCTTCTTGAGCCGCTCGGGATCGAGCGTGTCCACGTGGATGTTGAGGCGTTTCAGGCCGGCCTCGCGCAGCGGCTTCGCCAGCCGGGGCAGCAGGATCCCGTTCGTGGTCATCGCGAGGTCCTGGACGCCGGGGACGGACGCGATGCGGGCGGCGATCTCGACGAGGTCGGGCCGCAGCGTGGGCTCGCCGCCGGTGAGGCGGAACTTCCGGAAGCCGACCCCGACCGCGGCGCGGGCGACGGTCTCGATCTCGGCCGCGGTCAGGAGCTCCGGGAAAGGGGCGAACGAGAGGCCGCGCAGGGGCATGCAGTAGACGCACCGCAGGTTGCAGTGGTCGATGACCGAGAGGCGCAGGTAGTCGATCTCGCGTCTGAACCGGTCGCGCGGCAAGCGGGCTCTCCAAGGACAGTCTACACGGGCGGGGGGCGGGTTGACGCCGGCCTCCGCCTCGGGCCAATCTCGGTCGATGCGCGTCAGGGTCCGCCTCTTCGCCTCGCTGCGCGAGACGGCCGGCGTCCCGGAGGCCTCGCTGGAGCTCACGGCGGAGTCCACCGCCGAGGACGCCTGGGGCCGCCTGGTGGGGGACTTCCCCGCCCTCGCCCCACGACGCGCGAGCCTCGCCGTCTCCGTGAACCGCCGCTACGCCCGCTTCGACACGGTCCTGCAGGACGGCGATGAAGTGGTCTTCATACCACCAGTAAGCGGGGGCTGACCCCACCCTGCCATTGGTCAGCCCCCGCCCAGGGTCTGGGGGGCTGGCCGGCCTACTCCTCCGCGAGCCGGTAGCCCACGCCGCGGACGGTCTGCAGGAGGCGCGGGCTGCGGGCATCCTCCTCGAGGTGGCGGCGCAGGCGCATGACGAAGTTGTCGACCGCGCGGGTCTCGGTATCGGGGTTCAGGTTCCAGACCTTCTCGAGGATCTCGGCCTTCGTCACCACCTGGCCCCGCCGCTCGACGAGGAGCTTGAGGAGCATGGCCTCGAGGAGCGTCAGGCGGACGGTCTCGCCCCCCTTCCGCAGCTCGAAGCCCGCGAAGTCCACCTCGGCCGCCCCGACGCGGACCAGGGTCGCCCCCTCGGAGGGCGCCCGCGCCCAGTCGCGCCGGCGGATGAGGCCGCGGACCCGCGCCAGCAGCACGGGCAGGTCGAAGGGCTTGGGCAGGTAATCGTCGGCACCCGCCTCGAGCCCCTGCACCACGTCCTCGGGCAGCCCCTTGGCGGTCAGCATCAGCACCGGGGTGTAGTTGCCCGCCTCCCGCATCCGCTCGACGATCTGGAAGCCGTCGAGGCCGGGCAGCATCACGTCGAGCACCACGAGGTCGACGGTGGGCCCCGCGTCCCACATCGACCCCTCCGGCGGGGGGGCCAGCCGCTCGACCGCGCGCAGGCCGTCGCCGATCGTCTCCACCTCGTAACCGTCGAGCTCGAGGTTGAAGCGGATGCCCGCCGCGAGGTGCTCCTCGTCCTCGACCAGCAGGACCCTAGGCACGGGCCGCCTCCGATGCGCCCTCCGCCTCGGCCTCGGGCTCGAGAAGGCCGGGCAGGCTGATGGTGAACGTCGAGCCGCGATCGGGGCCCGGGCTGTCCGCGGTGATCGTCCCGCGGTGGCCCTTCACGATGGCGCGGACGATGAAGAGCCCGAGGCCGGTGCCAACGCGGCTCCTGCGCACCTCGGCGCCGATGCGGTAGAAGCGCGTGAAGATGAACGGGAGCTGCGTGCGGCTCATCCCGATGCCATGGTCGCGCACCTGGACGTGGGCCTGGCCGTCGGCGTCGCCCCACACCTCGATCTCGATCTCGACGCGGTCCTTCGAGTACTTCACCGCGTTGTCGAGCAGGTTGAGCACCGCGGTCTCCAGCGCCTGGGCGTCGCCGGCCACGCGCAGGCCGGCCGGCCCCTCGTAGCGGACCGCCTCCTTCGGCAGCTGGTAGCGGTTGAGGGTGAGCTCCACCGTGCGGCGCGCGAGGCGGGCGAGGTCGAGCGGCCGGGGGTCGGCCACCGGGCGGTCGGTGTACATGGCCGCGCTCAGGACGTTGTTGATCGTGGCGTTCAGCCGCTCGATGTCCTGCCGCATGGTCCGGTAGAACTCGGCGCGGCGGTCGGGGTTCACCTCGCGGTACTCGAGGGTGTCGAGGTACAGCTTGAGCGAGGCCACCGGCGTCTTCAGCTCGTGGGTCACCGCGCTCACGAAGTTCGACTGCCGCTCGTTGAGCCGCACCTCCCGCAGCAGCAGGATCACGATGAGCACGAGGCCGGCGATCAGGAGCAGGAAGAGGAGGCTCCCGAAGAAGTAGGCGACGACCCGGGCGGGGCCGACCGCCCGCGACCCCACGCTCCCGGGGGCAGCCAGGATCTGCCAGGCCACCGTGAGCGCCACCGCCACCACGATGAGTCCCACGCCGACGACCACGTAGTGCCACTTGGGCCGGCGGGAGCGCGAGAGCAGGGAGACGTCCGCCACGGGGACCCTAGAAGAGCTTGTCGAGGTTCGCGAGGAGGCGCCAGGGGCCGAAGCGGCGCCAGAGCCGCCCGAAGCGCAGGAGGCCGAGCTGCGCGCCCAGCCGGCGGGGGAAGGAGGTGGAGTAGAGGGCGGCCGGCGTCCGCGACATGAGGCCGGCGAACCCGGCGTCGTAGGGGTACCACCACAGCTCGGGCCCGCGGCCGCGGTCGAGGCTCACGTACTTCGCCTGCACCATCTCGCGCAGGCCGAGGAGCCCGTGGATGCGGCCGATCCCGCTCCACTTGACGCCGCCCCAGGGTGCTGTCGGCTCACCGTAGCTCGAGACGTGGTCGTTGATCGAGACGACGCCGGCCGAGAGCTCGCGCTGGAGCCGGCGCGCGGTTTCCTCGCTGCGCGTCCAGCCGCTCGCGGTGAGGCCGTACGGGCTGTCGTTCGCGAGGCGGATCGCCTCGTCCAGCGAGTCGACGACCATGACCGGCAGCACGGGTCCGAACGTCTCCTCGCGCATGACCGTCATCGTGTGGTCGACGTCCACGAGGACGGTGGGCGGGTAGAAGTAGCCGGGGCCGTCGGGGGTCGTCCCGCCGGTGAGGACGCGCGCCCCCTTCGCCACCGCGTCCGCGACGTGCTCCTCGACGATCCGCCGCTGCCGCTCGAGAGTCAGCGGGCCCATGTCGGCCTCGGCGGCGGCACCGGCCAGCCGCACCCGGCGCGTCTCTTCGAGGACCTTCGCGACGAACGCCTCGGCCACCGGCTTCTCGACGTAGACGCGCTCCACCGACGCGCAGGTCTGCCCCGCGTTCAGGAACGCGGCCCATACGATGCCCTTCGCCGCCCGGTCGAGGTCGGCGTCGCCGCAGACGATCGCGGGGTCCTTGCCGCCGAGCTCGAGGACGACCGGCGTCAGGTTCTTCGCC
>JBGPQQ010000227.1:0-6020 GCA_041489115.1 Vicinamibacteria bacterium
CTCCGCCGGCATCACCATGGCGACGGCCATCCTGTCGGCGCTGACCGGGCAGCCGGTGCGCAGCGCCCTCGCCATGACCGGCGAGATCACCCTGCGCGGGCAGGTGCTGCCGATCGGCGGCCTCAAGGAGAAGATCCTCGCCGCGCGGCGGGCCGGCATCGAGACGATCGTGTGCCCGAAGCTGAACAGCAAGGAGCTCGAGGAGGTCCCCGCCCAGCTGCGCCGCGGCCTCATCTTCCACCTCGTCGAGGACGTGGAGGAGGTGCTGAGGCTGGCGCTCGTGCCGCCGCCGGAGCCGAAGGTGGCCCCGGACGCGAAGAGCGCGCCGCGGACGTTCCCCGGGCGGCCGAGGCGGCCGGTCACGGTGTAGGAAAGCAGGAGGCGAGCCATGGCGAGCGAGCAGGACCGCCGGGAGTTCCTGAAGCTCGGGGCGGTCGCGGTCGGCGGGGCCGGACTCGGGGCGAGCGCCCTCGCGGCGGGACCGCGTCCGCTGCCCTCGAACCCGCGCACGCCGGCGGCGATGCCGACGCGGAACCTGGGCCGGACCGGTTACTCCGTCGGTGTCTTCAGCCTCGGCGGCCAGGCGGCGGTCGAGCAGCCGGACAACGAGGCGGCGGCGGTCGCCATCGTCGAACGCGCGCTCGACCTGGGCGTCAACTACGTCGACACCGCGGCGCGTTACGGGGGCGACACGCCCTGGAGCCAGACCTACATCGGCAAGGTCATGAAGGGCCGCCGCGCGGAGGCCTTTCTCGCCAGCAAGACCCACGACCGCACGCGCGACGGCTCGCTGAAGCTCCTCGAGCAGTCGCTGAAGCTCCTCCAGACCGACCACCTCGACCTCTGGCAGATCCACAACCTGCAGACGATGGAGCAGGTGGAGCAGATCTTTCGGAAAGACGGCGCGGTCGCGGCGTTGCGGGAGGCGAAGGAGCAGGGCGTCGTCCGGCACATCGGCGTGACCGGGCACGCCGACCCGGCCGTCCTCATCGAGACGATCAGCCGCTTCTCGTTCGACACGCTCCTCCTGGCCCTGAACGCGGCCGACCCCCATCACCGGAGCTTCCGCGAGAAGCTCCTGCCCCTCGCGGTCGAGAAGGAGATGGGGATCATCGGGATGAAGGTACCGGCCCGCGGGCGGCTGCTCGCCGGCTGGACGCCCCCGCCCGAGGGCGACCGCAACCGCCGGCCCACGGACAAGGGCCCCGGCACGCTCAACATGCCGGAGGCGCTGCGCTACGTGCTCTCGCTGCCGGTGAGCACCGTGATCGTGGGCTGCGACTCCGTCGCCCAGCTGGAGGAGAACGTCCGCATCGCCCGCGGCTTCAACCCGCTCAGCCCGGGCCAGATGGCCGCGCTCGAGACAAGGGCCGAGCCGGTCCACCGGCAGGCGCTCTTCTTCCGGCGCTGGACGTAGGGCGGGACGAGCCCCGAGACTGCGCGTCACTGCCGACGAGCCACAGGTAGCGGCGGCTCCGGAGGGCTCCCACGCGAGTCCGCCATTCTCGCCGTTGGGACCCGCGTGGGATCCCGGACCGCCGCGGATCCGATGGCCACGGCCTCGCCACTGCCGATGGCCGCCGGTTTGACCGGCCGCCGGCCGGGCGGGTAGCCTGTCCGGATGAACATCCTGCTGATCGGGGACGTCGTGGGCAGCCCCGGGCGCGCGATCCTCAAGAAGGCCCTGCCGGTCGTGTCCAGGAAGTACGACGTGGACTACTGCGTGGCCAACGTCGAGAACGCGGCCGGCGGCTTCGGCGTGACCAAGGAGGTCTGCGACGAGATCCTCGACGCGGGTGTCGACTGCCTCACCTCGGGCAACCACATCTGGGACAAGAAGGAGATCCTCGGCGTCGTCGACCTCATCCCCCAGCTCCTGCGCCCGCTCAACTACCCCGCGCGTCAGCCCGGCCGCGGCTCGCACGTGGGCAAGGGCAAGCGCTCGGGCGTACCCGTGGCGACGCTCAACCTGAGCGGCCGCGTCTTCATGCACGGGGCGATGGACGATCCGTTCGCCCTCGGCCTGAAGGAGGTGGAGCGGCTCCACGGGGAGGCGAAGGTCATCCTCGTGGACATGCACGGCGAGGCCAGCTCCGAGAAGGCCGCCATCGCGAGCTACTTCGACGGCCTCGTCTCCGCCGTCGTCGGCACCCACACCCACGTGCCGACCTGCGACCACCGGGTCCTGCCGCGGGGTACCGCGTACTGCACGGACCTCGGCATGACCGGCCCCTACGACTCGATCATCGGCGTCGAGAAGGACGCGGTCCTCCACCGCTTTCTCACCGGCATGCCCAGCCGGTTCGAGACGGCCAAGGGGGACCCCCGGTTCGCGGCGGCGGTGGTGGACGTCGACGAGCTGACCGGGCGGGCCCGGTCGATCGACCGGATGCTCCTGACCGAAACCGACATCCGCCAGCTCTGAGCCCGGCTATACTCTCGGCGTGCCGGCACGCCCCAGGAGCAACCCCCGGCCCGAGGGCCTCGGGCCCGTGTTCGACGCCCTGCCGATCGGGCTCTACGTCGTCGATCGCGACCTCACGGTCCTCGCCTGGAACCGGGGCCGCGAGCAGGGGCCGATCGGCCGCCCGCGCAGCCGCGCCATCGGGCGTCCCCTCCGGCCGGTGCTGGGGGCGGCCGGCTTCCGTGCCACCGAGCCCGTGCTGCGGGAGGTCTTCCGCACGGGCCGGCCGCACGAGGAGATCGTGGAAACGCCGGGCGGCCTCTTCCACGTGCGGCGCCTGCCGGTGCGGCGCGGCCGCGAGGTCACGCACGTCGTCTCCTGGTTCGAGGACATCACCGCGCGCCGCGCGATCGAGATGCGGCTCATCGCCTCCGACCGGCTCGCCTTCCTCGGCCAGCTCGTCTCCGGCGTGGCCCACGAGATCTCGAACCCCCTCGCCGGCATCGCCGGCTGCGCCGAGGCCCTGGCCTCGCTCGCCGCGAAGGGAGACCGCCACTCCGCACGCGAGGCGAGGCAGTTCCGGGACCTGATCCGGGCGGAGGTCGCGCGCAGCGAGAGGATCGTGCGCTTCCTCCTCGACTCCTCGCGCGCCGCGCCCGGGGACCGGGCCGATCTCGGCGCGACCGTCTCGCTCGCCCTGCGCCTCCTCGAACGGCACCCTGCCCTCGCCCGCCTTCGCGTGAAGGCGAGCGTGCCGAAGGGGCTCCCGCCGGCCCGCATCGATGCCGACTCGCTGAAGCAGGTGGTCATGGCTCTCACCATGAACGCCTGCTCGGCCATGCCCGCCGGGGGCACCCTCGCCGTGCGCGCCTCGCGGAAGGGCCGGGCACTCCTGCTCGACGTCGCCGACACCGGCCCCACCGTGCCGGAGACGCAGCGAAAGCACCTCTTCGAGCCGTACGCCACCGCCGATGCCCAGCGGGGGGCCGGCCTCGGGCTCGCCATCGCCCGGAGCCTGCTCCGCAGCCGCGGGGGCGATCTTCTCTACAGGCCTCGGAAGGGCGGCAACGCCTTCCGCGTCGTCCTCCGCGCTGCTACAGGTACACCATGAACGTCACCGGTTTCCGCGTGCTCGTCGCCGAGGACGAGCAGACGTTCGGCCTGACCGTGACCCGCTTCCTCCAGAAGGCGGGCCACGAGGTGAAGATCTGCACCACCGGGAAGAGCGCCCTCAAGGCGCTCGACTCGGCCGAGTGGGACGTGCTCCTGCTCGACCTCAAGCTGCCCGACCTGGACGGGGTCGACATCCTCGCCCGCGTCCGCAAGGAGCACCCCGAGCTGCAGACCATCATCGTCACCGGGTTCGCCAACGTGCAGTCGGCGATCGACACCATGCGCCTCGGCGCCTTCGACTACCTCACCAAGCCCCCGAACTTCGAGGAGCTCGGGATGCGGGTGGAGAAGGCGGGCGAGAAGACGCTCCTGGAGCGGGAGAACCGCCACCTGCGCTTCCAGGTGCAGAGGAACCTCTCCTCCGACATCCTGACCCGGTCGCCCTTGCTGCAGAAGGTGCTGCGCACGATCGAGATGGTGGCGGGGGCGCGCACGCCGGTGCTCATCGAGGGCGAGAGCGGGGTCGGGAAGGAGCTGGTCGCCCTGCACGCGCACCGCCTCTCCCCGCGGGCGAGCAAGGGCTTCGTGGACCTCAACTGCGCGGCGGTGCCGTCGTCTCTCCTCGAGAGCGAGCTCTTCGGCTACGAGCGGGGGGCCTTCACCGGCGCCGGCAACGAGAAGCCGGGCCTCGTCGAGGTGGCGGACGGGGGCACCCTCTTCCTCGACGAGGTGGGGGAGATGATCCCCGAGATCCAGTCGAAGTTCCTCCGCGTGCTCGACTCCGGGACCTTCTACCGCGTCGGAGCGACGCGCAAGCGCCGGGCCGACTTCCGGCTCGTCTGCGCGACGAACCGCGACCTCAAGGCCGAGGTCACGGCGGGCCGCTTCCGCAAGGACCTCTTCTTCCGCGTCAACGGCGTCAAGGTGGTGATCCCGCCGCTGCGCGAGCGGCCGGAGGACATCCCGCTGCTCGTGGACCACTTCGCGAAGCAGCTGCCCAACCAGAAGCGCTTCACCCCGGCGGCCCTGGCGGCGCTCTCGGACTACGACTGGCCGGGCAACGTGCGCGAGCTGCACTTCGCGGTGGAGCGCGCGGGGCTGCTGGCCGAGGGCGAGATGATCGACCTCGGGGACCTCCCGCCGGAGATCGTCGAGAGGACGGGCCGCGGGGCCGTCTCGATCGCCTCCGCCGCCCCGTCGATCGTGCCTCCGGCCGCGCCCCGTTCGGTGGGCGATCCGACGGACGACTCCGAGGAGGGCCCCGACCTGGCCCGGGTGCGGGCGGCCCTCGAGAAGGCGAAGTGGCGGCGCGAGAAGGCGGCGGAGATCCTGGGGGTGTCCCCCCGCACGCTCTACCGCTGGATCAGGAAGCTGGGGCTGTAGCGGCTCTCAGGCCATCAGGCTCGGCAGGTCGCGCTTGCGGAGGACGGGGAGGCGCACGAGCGCCTGGCCGCACCCGGCGTCCGACTCGACGAGGAGGATCGCGCGTGCCGGTCTCACGCCGCCGGAAAAAGCAACCCCCGTACCACCGACAGCGCGCTAAATCGAAAGGACTTACTGACCGCGTACATCGGGGACTGGCCGCGGACCGGACTTGGGCGACGGCCGCTTGTTTGCCGAGGCAAACCGGGGGCGGTTGAGGGCCTGCGCCCGTCCCCGGTGCGAATCCCCGGCCCTTCGGACTTGTCGGAGCGCCTCCTACTGGGGCGCCTGGAGGCGGACGCGGAGCTTGCGGGTCTTCCCCTCGCGCCAGGCGGTGAGCGTCACGGTGTCGCCGGGCTGGTAGCTGCCCAGCCGCCCCAGGAGATCCCCGACGCTCTTCACCGGCTTGCCGTCGATGTCCTGGACGACGTCGCCCGGGATCACCTGGCCACCCCGACCGAGACTCGTGCCCTTGAGCCCGGCCTCGGCGGCACCGGTGCCGCGGAAGACGTCGCGGACGAGAGCGCCCTCGACCCCGAGGCGGCGGGTCACGTAGGCGCTCAGACGGTCGTCGAGGTTGACGCCGAGGACCGGCCGGATCACGCGCCCGTGGGCGATGAGCTCCGGCACGATGCGGCTCACCGTGTCCACCGGCACCGCGAAGCCGATCCCGGCGCTCGCCCCCGACGGGCTGTAGATCGCGGTGTTGACGCCGATCAGACGGCCCGAGCTGTCGAGGAGCGGCCCGCCGGAGTTGCCGGGGTTGATGGCGGCGTCCGTCTGGATGACGTCGAAGATCGTCGCGTTGCTGACGGTCTGGATCGTCCGGCCGAGGGCGCTGACGATGCCGTTCGTGAGCGTGAAATCGAGGCCGAAGGGGTTGCCGATCGCGAAGACCTTCTGCCCGACCTGCAGGTCGGCGCTGGTGCCGACGCGGATCGGGACGAGCTTCTCGCGGGGGGCGGCGATCTTGAGGACCGCGAGGTCCTGGTCGCGGGCGGCGCCCACGATGGTCGCCTCGAACTCCCCGTCGCCGAGAGTCACTTTCGCCGAGTCGGCGTCCTGCACGACGTGGAAGTTC
>JBGPQQ010000228.1:0-6001 GCA_041489115.1 Vicinamibacteria bacterium
CTCGCCCTGCTCCTCGCGGCCCCCGCGCTCCTGGGGGCGCGGGCGCTCCTGGCCGGCACGGCCCGCGAGCAGGGCTTCGCCAAGGCCCAGGTGCTCTCGTTCTCCCTGCATCCCGCGGTGCTCGGTGAGATGCTGCTGCCGAAGTTCCTGGGCGACCCTCACGCCTTCTCGGACGCGGACTACTGGGGGCGCGCCTACTTCTCGGAGGGCTACCCCTACCTGGTCTCGATCTACCTCGGGCTGCCGGTCCTCCTGCTGGCGGTGAGCGCGCGCGGGCGGCGAAGGCTGTGGCTGCTGGCCGCGGCCGGTGTCGCGCTCTCGCTCGGGGCCTATGGCCCTCTCGGCCTGCTGCCCGACTCGATCCGCTGGCCCTTCCGCGGCCCGCAGAAGCTCGTTTTCCTGGTTCACCTGGCGGTCGCCCTGCTCGCGGGCTTCGGGTTGGAGCGCCGGCTCTCCGAAGCGCCGCGCCGCGGGGGCCGTTTCGGGCTCGTCCTGCCCGGCGTGGCGTGGCTCGGCGTGGTGCTGGCGCTCCGGGTGGACGCGGGGGCGGTCCGTGCGGCGCTCGCCGCCGTCCTGCCCCCGCTGGCGGACCCGCGGGGCCTCGTTGCCGCGCGCTCCCTGTGGCCCGACGCCTGGCTGCCCTCGGCCGCCCTCGCTCTCGCGGCGGGCCTGGCCCTGGCCCGCGGCGGGGCCTGGGCTCGAACGGCGGCCCTGGTCGTCGCCCTGGACCTGTCCATCGTCAACGGCGGAATCAACCCCCTCGCTCCCGCGTCTTTCTACGACCTGCGCCCCGAGGTGGCCGCTCTCGTGCGGGGCCCGGCGCGTGAAGGGGTCTTCCGCTGGTTCTCCTACGGGGTGGCGCTCACTCCGGGCCTGCGCTTCACCCCGCTCCTCGCCCGCGCGCCCTCGGACGTATGGCTTTACTACCTGGACCGCCAGTCGCTGCTCCCGCGGACGCATGTGCTCGACGGTCTCGAAGGAGGGGCGGACGTCGACCGGACGGGCCTCTCGCCGCCGGGGGCCACGCTCCCGGTCCACGAGGCCGTGCCCGGGCGCTTCGCGGGCCACCACCGGCTCCTGCAGCTCGCCAACGTCCGCTGGGTCCTCTCCTTCAGCCCCCTGCCCGATACGCTTGTGACCCGCCGCGGGGAAGCCCGGCTGCCCGAGATCGAGTCCCCCCTCGGCCTCTACGAGATGCGGGAGCCCCTGCCGCGGGTTCTCTTCCAGCCTGCGTTTCCCGACGCTTCCCCCGCCGTCCCGGCGGCCGACACGGTCGCCTACCAGGCTCTCGACCCCCACACCGTCCGCGTCACCGCGCGCACCCCTCGCGGGTTCCTGGTCCTGCTGGACGCCTACCATCCCGATTGGAGGGCCGAGGATCGGTCGGGCCCCGTCCCGCTTCAGGCCGCCCTCGGGCGATACCGGGCCGTCCCGACGGAGGGAGGGGACACCGTGATCACGTTCCGCTACCGGCCGCCCTGGCGCGCGCCCTCCTTGCTCCTGTTCGCGATGGGGGGGCTGGCCGTCCTGGTGCTGGCGCTCCGGCGGTAGGCCGCGCCAATATGTGTCGCATTTCACCAAGCCGTGGGCACGCGCCGTGCTACTCTCAGCCTCCGAGTGGACGAATGACCGGGGTCCGGACACACGCACGGGCGATTCGGACCTTGACACCGCTAGACCTGAGCGTTAGCATCCAGTGACTAACTAGCTTTAGGAACGTGATTTTTCTTGGCTGAGCGCTGAATGCCCGTCAAACTCGGAGAGTTGCTGCTGAAGGAGAACATGGTTTCCCCTCAGCAGCTCCAGGACGCGCTGAACCACCAGAAGACGAGCGGAGGCAAGCTCGGCAAGGCCTTCATCAGCCTGGGGTTCGTCAAGGACGAGGAGATCACCAGCCTGCTGTCGCGGCAGTTCGGTGTCCCCTCGATCAACCTCGACCACTTCGAGGTGGACCCCGCGATCGTCAAGATCATCCCGGCCGAGACGGCGCGGAAGTACCAGGTGCTGCCACTCTCCCGCTCCGGCGCGACGCTCACCATCGCCATGGCGGACCCGACGAACGTGTTCGCGATGGACGACATCAAGTTCATGACCGGCTACAACGTGGAGCCGGTGGTGGCCTCGGAGTCGGCGCTCGAAGACGCGATCGACCGCTACTACGGCTCGACCCGCTCGCTGGATCTGCGGCGGGACACCGCGCCCGCCGGGGGTTTCGGGGGGCCCGGTGGCGGCGGGAGCCTCAAGGAGGTCATAGAGGGGCCGACCCTCAGCGTGGACGACATGGCCGGCGTCAGCGGCCTCTCCGAGATCGACCTCGACGCGATGGGGGACGCTGAGGCCGACGTCGAGACGGTCAAGTCCGAGGACGACGAGATCGACCTCGGCAACCTCGCCAAGTCCGCCGACGCGGCGCCGGTCGTCAAGCTCACGAACTATCTCTTGGTAGAGTCGCTCAAGAAGGGGGCGTCGGACATCCACATCGAGCCCTACGAGAAGGAGTTCCGGGTCCGCTTCCGGATCGACGGCATTCTCTACGAGATCATGAAGCTGCCCATGAAGTTCCGCGACCCGCTGACATCGCGGATGAAGATCATGGCGAAGCTGGATATCGCCGAGAAGCGGCTGCCGCAGGACGGGCGCATCAAGATCAAGATGAGGATTGAGGACAAGAGCCGCGACCTCGACTTCCGCGTCTCCGTGCTGCCGACCCTGTGGGGCGAGAAGATCGTGATGCGGCTCTTGGACAAGACGAAGCTCATGCTGGACATGACCAAGCTGGGCTTCGAGCCGCACTCGCTCGAGCGCTTCAAGAAGGCGATCGCCAAGCCCTACGGGATCGTGCTGGTGACCGGGCCCACCGGGTCGGGCAAGACGAACACGCTCTACTCCGCCATCGCCTCGCTCAACAAGCCGGACACGAACATCATGACCGCCGAGGACCCGGTCGAGTTCAACCTCCGCGGCATCAACCAGGTGCAGATCAAGGAGCAGATCGGGCTCAACTTCGCGGCGGCGCTGCGGTCCTTCCTGCGCCAGGACCCGAACATCATCCTGGTCGGCGAGATCCGCGACTACGAGACGGCGGAGATCGCGGTGAAGGCCGCGCTCACCGGCCACCTCGTGCTCTCGACCCTCCACACCAACGACGCGCCCTCCACGGTGTCGCGCATGGTGAACATGGGGATCGAGCCGTTCCTGGTGGGGACGGCGGTGAACCTCATCCAGGCCCAGCGCCTCGTCCGCCGTGTCTGCTCGAAGTGCAAGGCGGACGTCACGGCGGAGGTGCCGTCGAAGACGCTTGCCGACATCGGCTTCACCCCCGAGCAGATCGGCACCTTCCAGGTGATGAAGGGCAAGGGCTGCGCGACCTGCAACGGCACGGGCTACAAGGGCCGGGTGGGCCTCTACGAGGTCATGGATATCACCGAGGGCATCCGCGACCTGATCATGGTCGGGGCCAACGCGATCGAGATGAAGAGGAAGGCGCTCGAGGAGGGGATGCTCACCCTCCGCATGAGCGGCCTCGAGAAGATCAGGAACGGCGTGACCACCGTCGAGGAGGTCCTGCGCGAGACCGTCCTCTAGCGGTGGCAGGGGTGCTCGCGCCCGTCCCCCCCGAGCGGGGGGCGGGCTTTGTGTCGTGACAAGGGGGTAGGGCGTGGCGGTCAGCCTTCACCAGCTGCTCAAGACCATGACGGAGATGGGGGGGACGGACCTCCACGTCACCACCAACTCGGCGCCGCAGATCCGCGTCGACGGCAAGCTGCGCCCGCTCGACCTGCCGTCGCTGAGCGCGGTCGAGACCAAGCAGCTCGCCTACAGCGTGCTCACCGACGCGCAGAAGCACCGGTTCGAGGAGAACCTCGAGCTGGACTTCAGCTTCGGCATCAAGGGGCTCGCCCGCTTCCGCGCCAACGTCTTCATGCAGCGGGGAGCGGTGGCCGCGGCCTACCGCACGATCCCCTACGAGATCCGCGGCTTCAAGGACCTGGGCCTGCCCCCGGTGGTGGCCCAGATCTGTGACAAGCCGCGCGGGCTCGTCCTCGTGACCGGCCCCACCGGCTCCGGCAAGTCCACGACGCTCGCCGCCATGCTCGACAAGATCAACTCCGAGCGCCACGAGCACATGCTCACCGTCGAGGACCCGATCGAGTATCTCCACCAGCACAAGAAGTGCATCGTGAACCAGCGCGAGGTCCACGCCGACACCCACTCCTTCGCCAACTCGCTCCGCTCCGCGCTCCGCGAGGACCCCGACGTCGTGCTCATCGGCGAGATGCGCGACCTCGAGACGATCGAGTCCGCGCTGCGCATCGCCGAGACCGGCCACCTCACCTTCGCCACGCTCCACACGAACTCGGCGGCGCAGACCATCAACCGCATCGTCGACGTCTTCCCCGCGCACCAGCAGTCGCAGGTGCGGGCACAGCTGTCGCTCGTGCTGGAGGGCATCATGTGCCAGGCCCTCCTCCCGCGCGCGAGCGGCAGCGGGCGCGCGCTCGCCATGGAGATCCTCATCCCCAACCCCGCCGTCCGCAACCTGATCCGCGAGGACAAGATCCACCAGATCTACTCGTCGATGCAGACCGGCCAGGAGAAGTACGGGATGCAGACGTTCAACCAGTCCCTGGCCAGCCTCTACTTCGCCAAGCAGATCTCGCTGCAGACCGCCCTCGGCATCAGCTCGAACCCCGAGGAGCTGCAGGACATGATCAACCGCGGCGCCGGCCTCGCCACCCCGCAGGCCGGAGGCCGGGCGCCCATGCGGCCGGCGGGCCGCTAGCTCCGGGAGGAGCCGATGCCTGCATTCGTCTGGAAGGGCAAGACGCGCGACGGGAAGGTCGTCTCCGGCGAGAGGGTCGCCGACAACAAGGAAGCGGTGATGGCGCTCCTCCGCCGGGACCAGATCCTGGTCTCCTCGGTGAAGGAGAAGGGGCGCGAGATCGCGCTCCCGAAGTTCGGCGGGGGCGTGCCCTCGAAGGACCTCGCCATCTTCACCCGCCAGTTCTCGGTCATGATCGACGCGGGCCTCCCCCTCGTCCAGTGCCTCGAGATCCTGGGCAGCCAGCAGGAGAACAAGACCTTCGCCAAGGTGCTCCAGCAGACCCGCATGGACGTGGAGGGCGGGGCGAGCCTCGCCGACGCCATGCGCAAGCACCCGAAGGCCTTCGACAACCTCTTCACGAACATGATCGCGGCGGGGGAGGCGGGCGGCATCCTCGACACCATCCTGAAGCGCCTCGCCACCTACATCGAGAAGAACGTGAAGCTCAAAGCCCAGGTCAAGGGCGCCTTGGTGTACCCGGTCTCGGTGCTCGGCATCGCCGGCATCGTCATCGCGGTCATCCTCTGGAAGGTCATCCCCACCTTCGCCTCGATGTTCGCCGGCCTCGGCGCCCAACTGCCCCTGCCCACCCGGTTCGTGATCGCGCTCAGCAACTGGTTCGTGCGGCTGCTGCCGTTCATCATCATCGGCGGCATCCTGCTGGTGATCGCCTTCCGGCGCTACTACGCGACCCACGGCGGCCGCCGCGTGGTGGACAAGGTGATCCTCAAGGCCCCGATCTTCGGGACGCTCATGCAGAAGATCGCGGTGGCGCGGTTCTGCCGCACCCTCTCCACCCTGATCTCCTCCGGTGTCCCCATCCTCGACGGCCTCGAGATCACCGCCCGCACCGCGGGCAACGCGATCATCGAGGACGCGGTCATGTTCGTGCGCAAGGGGGTGGAGAGCGGCCTGACCCTGGCCCAGCCGCTCAAGGAGACGGGCGTCTTTCCGCCCATGGTGGTCCAGATGGTCGGGGTCGGCGAGCAGACGGGCGCCCTCGACGCGATGCTGAGCAAGATCGCCGACTTCTACGAGGAGGAGGTGGACCAGGCGGTGGCGAACCTCCTGACCCTGATGGAGCCGATCATGATCCTGTTCCTCGGGATCTCCGTCGGCGGGATCATCATCGCGATGTACCTGCCGCTCTTCGACCTCATCAGCAAGCTCTCCTGA
>JBGPQQ010000229.1:0-5994 GCA_041489115.1 Vicinamibacteria bacterium
ACGGGCGTTCGGTGCCGGGCCCGTGCGCGGGGCCCCTGGCAGCGATGCGGCCCACATCGCCGTGGGGGTCCCTCTTCATGCCCGCCGGGTCGGCACCGACTGCGAGCGACTGTCTACGAGCGCGGACGGCCGGGAGCCTGCAGCTCGGACCGCCGCCGGTCCCGCCGCGCCAGCACCTCGCTGCTCGTGCGCAGCGAGCCGTTGTCCTCGTCCTGCAGGCCGTACACCCGCCCGATCTCGTCCACCTCGTTCTGGTCGGGCGTGGGCGTGCTCCCCCCGGGGATGTCCTCGCCCACGTACTCGTTCGCCAGGCTGTCGTCGTCGGGGTCCCCCACGCGGATCGTCTCGTCCTCGTGGGGGATCGCGTCGTGGCGGCGGAACCCGTTGGGGAGGACCCCGGTGCGCAGGGCCTCCGCGGCGACCGCCGTCACGGAAGGCTGGTGAAGCTCGCGCTCGGCTGCCGGCCTGCGGCGTCCGGCCGCACGGCCCCTCCCGCTGCCGGTGCCCCGGCCTGCGGCTCCGCTCGCTCTCCCCTTCCACGCGAACATGCGGGGACTGGCTCCGCGTCTACCTTGCGCCCGCCGCCCCCCGACCGTCAAGGCCTTTCGGCCTCCCCTGCCTCCCCTCCTCCAGGTACAAATGCTCCTCGGCTTCCACTGGGTTGTAGCTGTCGAAATCGCGCGTGCCGTGCTCGTACAGGCCGCGGACGGTGAAGCCCCCACCTGAGATCAGAAGGGACAACACTTATGGCCTATTCCGGGGTAGCGACCCAAGAAGATCGAACGAGGCCAATGGATCGGATGACTGAAACGGTTGTCTTGAGCCGCCCATCTTCACTTGCCAGGTTTCTTTAGGGTGGAGAGAAACGCGACCAGGGCATCGATATCCGGGGGCGGCAGCGTCGCGAAGGACTTCATCGGCGGCTTGCGCGTGGAGCCGGCCTTCTTGGCCATCTCCTTTGGATTGGTCAGCCACACCTTGAGGACATCGGGGCTGTGCTTGCTGCCCACCTCGTCGAGGGCGACACCCTTGGGATTCCCGACCCCGCCGAGGTTGTGGCACATTCGGCACTTCTGCTCCTCGTAGAGCTGCTTGCCGCGGGCCACCTTGTCCTCTGCGGACAGGGAGAGGCCGAGGGCCACTGTGAGAACGGCTGTCACTGCTAGGGCGAAGCGCTTCATGGATCCTCCAGTCCTGCGTCGCTCGGGCGACGCTCCGAATCCTCGCATCCCCGCAAGGCCGAGCCCCCGCCTAGCGGCCGCCACCCGACCCGCCCCCCGACGGCCCGGACAGGCTCCGCAGGTAGGCGACCAGGTTGCGCATCTCACCCGGCTCGAACTTCGGCCAGAACGGGGCCTTCTCCTCCATGAGCCGGTGCATCTGCGGGGCATGGTTCCACATCGCGGAGGCGAGGCCCGCGCGGTCGGCCCGCTCGAGCGCCTGCGCGAGGTCCGGCGCTCCCTCGACGCCTCCGGCGTGGCATCCGGCGCAGCCCTTCGCGGTGAACACGGTCAGGCCTCGCTTGGGATCGCCATCCTCGCCGAGGTAGCCACGGAAATAGAGGTACGCGATCAGATCCGATAGCTCGGTGTCCTCGAAGCGCGGAAACGGAACGCCACGGGCGGCCATCTCCGTGCCCATCGCGTAGCTGTGGTTCCAGAGCAGGCCGGCGATCTCGGAGGCGGTCTTGGACAGCGCCGACCGTGTGATGTCGGGCACGCGCCCCGGGGCCTGACCGTGGCAGACGCCACACCTCTTGCTCCGATAGACCGCGGCGCCCCGGACCGGGTTCGGCAGCGGCTGCAGCTTGACCTCGCGCCCCGGGCGGCGCCCCTCGGCACGGATGTGGGCCTGCAGATCGGCCATCTCGTGCCCCGTGAACTGGGGAATCGGGCCGGCCAAGCGGAGCTGCTCGCGCTGCATGAGCGGACCGGCGTTCCACATGGCCTGCGCCAGAGGCGCGGGCGACGGGTAGACCCCGAAACGGTCCAGCGGGCCCCCCAGCCGTCCGCCGCGACCCCCGAGCGTGTGGCAGCCGACGCACTGGAGCCTCGCGTAGGTGTCGGCCCCGCGCACGGGGTTTCCGGGCTCGTCGAAGAGGCGCAGGTAGTAGAGATAGCTCAGCATGTCGGCCATCTCCCCCCGCTCGAGCGTCGGCCAGGGATAGCCGCGCTCGTTCCCCTCGTCGATCATCCGGGGAGTGTGGTTCCAGAAGTCGCCCACCAGCTCGTCCCAGGTCTTGCCGGCGACGGCCACCGTGATCTCCGGGCCGAGCGTCCCGCCGTGGCCCCACACCGAGTGGCAGCGGCTGCAGCCCTTGTCCTGGAAGATCTCGCGCCCGCGGAACGGGTCGCCGTCCGCGGCCGGCGCGTCGGCGGCCCACGATCCCGCGGCCGACCCCAGGAGCAGCAGCACGGCAGCGGCCAGTCTTCTCATGACTCCACCGCCGCGACGTCGTCGGGCAGGTAGGCGGCCACGCGCTCGCTGACCTCCTCGACCGACTTCTCGCGGCCTTCCTTGATCTCCCAGATCGAGACGATCGGGAAGAACTTCGTGGCCACCATGTAGACGAGCACGAACCCCGAGAAGGTGCCGGCCATGATCGACAGCTCGACCCACGAGGGGAGGTAGTGCAGGGTCGGCAGGTCCACGCGGGGATGCAGCGACGTGGGAACGACGATGTTGAACCGCTCGAGCCACATCCCGATCACCACCACCACCGAGGCCGCTGTGGTTCCGGCGACGTTGCGGGTCGCGCGGCGGGCCATCAGGGCGAACGGGACGACGAAGCAGAACGCGACCATCAGCCAGAAGGGAACCGCGAAGCTCCCGGTCAGCTTCGAGTACAGGGTCGCCAGCTCCGCCTCCTCCCCGCCGTACCAGACGGTCAGGTTCTCGGCGAACGTGAAGTAGAACCACAGGACGGTCATCACCAGGAGCAGGAGGCCCATGTTGTTGAAGTGGACGTCCTTGAAGTAGGCCCCCAGGTCGTACACCCGCCGGAGGATGGCCATGGCGATGATGAGCGCGGCGATGCCCGAGAAGATGGCGCCCACCACGAAATAGGGGCCGAAGATGGCGCTGTGCCACATGGGACGGAGCGTGAGCGCGAAGATCCAGCCGATGACGGTGTGGACCGACACCGCGATGGGGATCACCGCCACCGCGAGGACGGAGATGATCCGCTCCAGCGTTTTCCGCGCCTTCTTCGTGTCTCGGTAGCCGATGGCCAGGAACCAGTACAGCAGGCGCGGCCGCAGCCCCAGGTCCCGGATGCGGGCGAGGTCCGGGATCATCGGCACGTAGAGATAGATGCTGCTGGCGGTGAAGTAGAGGCCGATGCTCAGCACGTCCCACAGCAGCGGCGAGAAGGGCTGCGCGTGGAGGACGACGTTGAGGACCCGGTCGGGCCGGCCGAGGTCGAGGATCGGCTGCACGGCACCGAAGCCGATCACCAGGACGGTGATGAACTCGGCCGATCGGGTGATCGACCGGCGCCACTCCGCGTTCGCCACCCGCAGGATCGCCGAGATGAGGGTGCCGGCGTGGGATATCCCGATGAAGAACACGAAGCAGATGATGTAGATGCCCCAGTACTCGGGCGTGTTGAGCCCGGTGACGCCGAGGCCGTTTCTCAGCTGGTGGAAGTAGGCGAACGCCCCCCACAGCGTGGTCGCGGCCATCACCGCCGCCCAGCGCCAGAAGGTGGGCGTGGTGCGGACGAGCGGCATGAGGAGCATGCGCTCGTCCTGGGGCAGGCGGGAGACGATCTCGAGGTCCATCATGGCTCAATCCTGCTCCGCGAGGTAGTAGACCTTGGGCTGGGTGCCCAGGCCCTCCTCCAGACGAAAGGCGCGCGGGTCGCGGGAGAGTCGGGCCACGCGGTGGCCCGGGTCGTCGAGGTCGCCGAAGACGATGGCTCGGGTGGGACAGCTCTCCGCGCAGGCAGGCACGTAGTCCTCCTCCCGGAGAGGTCGCTTCTCGGCCCGCGCCGCGTCGCGCGCCTTCTGCAGGCGGTGATGGCAGAACGTGCACTTCTCCACCACCCCGACCGGTCTCACCGACACGTCGGGATTCAGGCCGGGCAGGACGGACTCGGGATAGACGGGGCGGCGCCAGTTGAAGAACTTGACCGTGTAGGGGCAGGCGTTGGCGCAGTAGCGGCATCCGATGCAGCGCGCGTAGATCTGGTTGACGATGCCCTCGTGGTCGAGCGAGGTCGCCTCCACCGGGCAGACCAGAGTGCACGGCGGGCGGTCGCAGTGCATGCACGGCTGCGGCACGAAGCGCACCCGCACGTCCGGCCACTCTCCCTCCACCTCCGTCTGCACCCGCATCCACGATATCGTGCGGTTCTCGCTCGCGGCCTGCGGTCCGCCCACGGCGACGTTGTTCTCCGACCGGCAGGCGACCTCGCAGGCCTGGCACCCGTTGCACCGGTCGAGATCGATGACCATTCCCCAGCGAGCCATGCCCCCTCCTCAGACCGGCGTCAGCCGGACGCGGGTCGAGTACCAGTCGGGCAGGCCGGTCGCGAGGTCCTTTCGCGGGCCGACCGCGACGAGGGGGTTGGCGCCCCGTGGCTCGCCCCACCCGTCCACGCGCGTGTGCAGCCCGTAGGGGACGTTGACGACACCGGGCTGGGCGCCGGAAAAGAGCCTCAGCGTCGCCTCGAACGCCCCCTCCGGCGACTCGACGCGCACTCTCTGTCCCGACTGCAGTCCCCGCTCGCGTGCGGTCTTCGGGTGGACCTCGGCCCAGGTCTCCCAGGCGTGGCCGGTCAGGACGCCGAGGTGCTCGAGGAGCCAGGGCATGAGGGGAGTGCCCCCCGACGCGAGGGTCAGGACCCGGAAGGGGGCGAGCCGCAGCGGGAAGGCCTTCTCGGCGCCGTCACCGGGAGCACTCTCGGCCGTGATCGGCAGGAAGCCCTCGGCCAGCGGCTCCGCCGAGCCCTGGAGGCGACGCCTCGCCTCGGCCGGAAAGAGCCACACGCGGCCGTCGCGGTGCTGGGAGACGCCGCTGCGGTCGTGGTAGTCGTAGATAGGGTCGAACCAGCCGCCGGACTCCAGGATCGTCTCCGCGTACTCTTCCGCCGGCTGCCCGTGCGGCAGCCACCACCCGCGACCCTCGAGCTCGCGCAGCTCCTGGCGGCGGAAGTCTTCCACGAAGGCGCTTCCCCGGTGCGCGCCGGCGAGTGCTATCCCGCGCTCGCGCACGATCTGCTCGACCGACGACCACCGGGACCAGGCGTTCACCTCGCCGCCGAGGCGCGCGGCCAGGTCGAGGATGACGTCGCCCGTGGCCCGTGTGTCGTGGATGGGCTTCGTGACCGGCTGCACGACTCCCCACACCGGGAAAGCCACCGCGGCGGGAGCGAGCGCGTCCTGCCACCGCTCGAGGTAGGTGTGGTCCGGGAGAATCAGGCTCGCATACCGCGCGCTCTCGTCGAAGAACGGCGAGAAGGACACGACCAGCGGCACCTTCGCGAGCGCTTGGCGCGCCTCCTCGCTCCGCGCCGCCGAGGCCACCGGGTTGGAGTGGTACAGGAACAGGACGCGGGTGGCGGGAGAGCCCTCCTCGCGTGCGGGCCGAGGCCAGCTCGTGGAGGTGAGGGGCGCCCTCGACAGGTCGGGGGTGTCCGCCGGGGCTCCGTCGAGCGGGCCGGGCAGCGGCAACGCTGCCTGTACGAGGACACCGCCCGGACGGTTGAGGCGGCCCGCGAGGACGTTGAGAGCGTGGATCGCCAGGGCGTCGGCCAGCCCCCCGCTCCTCCAGCTCACGGCCTGGTCCCAGACCGCGACCGGGCTGCGCGCCGTCCCGAAGGCCTTGGCGAGCTCCACCAAGCGGGCGACCGGTACGCCGGTGCGGGCGGAGACGTCCTCCGGCCGACCGTGCCTGAGCACGAGCGTGCGATAGCCGACGTGCCGCGTCCCGGCGTCGTCGGTCCAGTCGTCCCAGCCCGACACCCGGCTCGAGACGGCCTCCGCGTCGTAG